>CAZDRW010000274.1:0-5348 GCA_964507555.1 uncultured Desulfarculaceae bacterium | reverse complement strand
TTGTGGGGGCTTACATTGATTCGCGGAAGGACAAGCCGCCGGTCAAGGGCTATGACCTGTTGTCTGAACGCGAGCAGCAGATATTCCGTTTGGTAGCTGAAGGTAACTCCACCAACCAAATAGCCGATGTCCTTTCCGTGAGTCCCAAAACCGTGGAAAACCACCGCACCAACATCATGAAGAAAATGGGACTTAAGGACCGTCTGGAACTAGTCAAGATAGCCATTCGCCTGGGCATCATCGACCCCGAACTCTGGGAGTAATAGATTTCTTGGTGCCGCAGGGCCATTTCCGGGCCCGAGATTGCGATCTTTATCACTAATTCACAAAAAGTGGGGTTCCCCCCCGCATCTTTACGGGTTTCCCCCCATGGAATCGTGAGGCGCCGGGTAGCTATGATCGTAGCCAGAGTTGAAGGCCCATGACTCCGGCGGGGGCCACGCAGCAAAGCTACATCCCCAATGTGCTTATGCCCCGCCGCGGGTGATCGCACCAAAACCGAAGCCGGGCAGCCTTTGATTAGGCCCCCACCAACAGCCCCGGCAAAGGAAGTGCGGCCGCCCGGAGTCTTTTGGCGCTGAGGGCGCTTTGCTGATAAAGAGCCCCGGCGTTAACGCGAGGAAAGGGAGGGGCATAAGTGGCCGAGAGTACAAAGGACATGAAAGCCTATTGGCACCGAAACCTGCAGATCCAATTTTGGCTGCTGCTCATTTGGTTCATCATGGGATATGTGCTTAGCATATTCCTGGTGGTCCCCTTGAACAGCATTAAAATGGGAGGCTTTCCCCTGGGGTTCTGGTTCGCCCAGCAGGGAGCCATCTACGTATTCGTGGTGGAAATCTTCGTCTATTGCAAATTGATGAGGAATCTCGACCGCGAATTCAATGTAGATGAAGGTTAGGGGGTGCCAGTATGAGTGCAATTCTAGGATGGACTTATTTTTGGGTCGGGTTGACCTTTGCTGTTTACATTTACATCGCCTGGCGTTCCCGCGTGTCCGACACCAAGGGCTTCTACGTGGCGGGCATGGGCGTGCCGCCGATCGCAAACGGCATGGCGACCGGCGCCGACTGGATGAGCGCGGCCTCGTTCATCTCCATGGCCGGTCTCATTTCGTTCCTGGGCTATCCGGGAACCTACTACCTGCTGGGCTGGACCGGCGGCTACGTGCTGCTGGCCCTGCTGCTGGCGCCTTATCTGCGTAAGTTCGGAAAGTACACGGTGCCCGACTTCGTGGGCGACCGCTACTATTCCCAGAGCGCGCGCATGGTGGCGGCGGCCTGTACGGTGTTCATCAGCTTCACCTACGTGTGCGGCCAGATGCGCGGCGTCGGCATCGTGTTCAGCCGCTTTTTGGAGGTGGACATCAATACCGGTGTTATCATCGGCATGTGTATCGTGTTTATTTACGCCGGCCTGGGCGGCATGAAGGGTATCACCTGGACCCAGGTGGCCCAGTACTGCACCCTGATCCTGGCCTACCTGATCCCGGCCTGGGCTATCTCCTACAAGATCACCGGAGTGCCCATCCCCCAGATCGGTTTCGGTTCCACCATCACGGTGGGCGCCTATGCGGGAAAGCACCTGCTGGACACCCTCAATGTCATTGCGCATGATTTTGGATTCATCGAATACACCAAAGCCTTTGCCAGCACCAACGTGAACATGCTGAACGTGTTCTGCATCATGTTCGCGCTGATGGTGGGTACCGCGGGCCTGCCCCACGTCATCATCCGCTTTTTCACCGTGCCCAAGGTGCGTGACGCCCGTTTGTCGGCCGGTTGGGCCCTGTTCTTTATCGCCCTGCTCTACACCACCGCCCCCGCGGTGGCGGCCTTTGCCCGTTACAACATGATCGAAACCCTGAACGACAAGCCCTACGCCAACGTGCCCGCCTGGTACTTGAACTGGCAAAAGCCCGGTTTGACCGCCTGGGTGGACAAGAACGGCGACGGCAAGATCCAGTACCGGCCCGGTGCCGCGTTTGCGGGCCGTCCCAAATGGAAGATGAAAGACGGTAAGCACGAGTTGGGCAAGTATGGCGAGCCGCTTTTGGCCAACAAGATAACCGACAACAAGAACGAATTGTATATCGACCGCGACATCATGGTGCTGGCCAGTCCTGAGATCGGCGGGCTGCCGGCCTGGGTCGTGGGCTTGGTGGCGGCAGGTGGTTTGGCGGCAGCCTTATCCACCGCAGCCGGACTCCTCCTGGCGGTGGGTTCGGCGGTCAGCCACGACCTCTACTACCGCGTTATCAATAAGACAGCGACCGAGAAGCAGCGCCTCTTGGTGGCCCGCATCATGATCGGTGTGGCTATCGCCTGCGCGGGCTGGTTTGGGATCTACCCACCCGCTTTCGTTGCCCAGGTGGTGGCCTTTGCCTTTGGTTTGGCCGCCGCCAGCCTGTTCCCCATCATCCTGCTAGGCATCTTCTCCACCCGGGTCACCCGGGAGGCGGCGATTTGCGGCATGCTGGCAGGCATCCTCTTCACCGCGATCTACATTATTAACGCCAAATTCCTGGGCGGGGCCAACTGGTTCCTGGGCATCACCCCTGAAGGCATCGGCACCGTAGGTATGGTGCTCAACTTCATCGTTACCGGAGTCGTGACCCAGTTCACCAAGGCTCCGCCGAAGGAGATCCAGGAGTTGGTGGAAATGGTCCGCATCCCCAAGGGTGCTGGCGCGGCGATTGACCACTAATTCGTAACCAATGAACCTCATCCGGGGGCGCGCCGTTTGGCGGCGCGCCCCCGTTTCATGCGTAAACCCACAGGCTGGACAAGAGACCGCCAAAGGGCTACCATCTCCAGGGATGTCAAATTGAAAAGAGACGCTAAAGCCCTGGGCGCGGGGGCGATGATCTCTCCCGGCAAAGGAGGCGCCATGCCTGAACAGCTCTCTCCTGTTAATCCACAGTACAAGACTCTTTTGCGCTCGTCCTTGGCCGCCGCGGCACCGGCGATAGTGGTTTTTACGGTAATGATCAGCGCCAATGCCGTGGATATACTGCAGGCGGCGCACCTGGGCCGCTTGGGCCTGACCGCCGCGGGGGTGCTGGCGGTGGGGCTGAGCTTTTTGCTGTGGCGCGGGCGCTGGTGGGCGGGGCTGCCCACCATGGCCGCCTCCGCCCTGGCCGCCACATTTTTCGCCTATAAGTTCGCCCGGCCCATGGCCGCCTATATTTCGGCCAACCCCATCAACAGCCTGGGCGACGTGTTTCACCCCTTGTTGATACTTTCGCCTTCCTTGGTGGTGGTGCTGATCTGCGTGGCTTTGGTTATGGCTATCTTCAAGGGCGTGCGCTTGGCCAGGGAGCTGGGACCCCGGCCGGTGGGTAAAAAGGTCTGGATCTTGTTGGGGATCTGGCTGGTCCTATTGGGGGGGGACTATGCCTATCAGCAGGCGGGCTGGCGATTCCTTAAATCGCCGAGCGATCTGGTGGTGCGGCTCTGCCAACCCAAGGTGCGCAACGAAGCCCGCAAGCTATTATTGGCAGAGGGCGTCAAGGCGGTACCCCCTTTACTGCAGGGCATGGCGACCAGCGATTATGATTTGGGGTGCCTGCGCCAGGGCTCGCTGGAGGTGCTGACCGCCATGGGCCCGGTGGCGATCGAGCCGCTGCTGGAAGCGGCCAAGGGCGGCAGCTTGCAGGCCCTAATCGCCTTGCAGGCCATCAACGATCCCCGCGCGGCCGACCCATTATTAAAAATCTACCGCACGCCTAAACCCAAAAGCGACCCCGAGTTCCAGCTGCAACTGCGGCAGACCATTAAAAAGCTGAACCCGGCCTTGAACCTGGATGGCTAAGCCGGCCGGGGACGCGGGTCTTGGGAAGCTAGGGCGCATGGGCTGCGGCCAGCGTCGGCGGAAGGAATGCAAGGGCGGCACGAGTTGCGGCTGGCAAGCCTAAGTCGGGACCAGGTCTAGGCGGCGTCCAGGCGGAACTCGTTTCGCAAGTGGGCCTTGATGTCGCTGATCACCTGCAGGGTTTCCTTTAGGGTGCGGCGCTCCATGTCGGACAGATGCTCCGGGTCGATGAAGTTGTCCGGTTCCAGGCCTTCTTCGTGCAGCATCTGCTGGTGCAGGAGCCTTAGCTGCATCTGAAATTCAAAAGCCTGGGTGACGTCCTGATACATGCTATGGCTTATGACCTGATTTTGATCCAGGAGTTGATAGCGTCCCAGAGTGTTGGTTTCGGGAACCCCGCTCTTTAAAGACATGACCCGGGCGTAGTCGATGAAGGGCACCAGGCATTTGTGCTTGAGGTCCAGCTTGTCTCTGTGTTTTCCTTCTTTTTCCACCGCGAAGTTGCGGAAAAAGGTCAGCGCGGAAGGCGTGGTTAGAGTGTCCTTGGCCAGATAGCGCAGGAACACTTCCTGCCCCTTTACTGTTCTCATCAAATGGCTGCGCAGGCGTTGGGCCAGTTCCAACTCCCCATAACCTCCCCTGAAATCGAAGAAAATCGTGGCGTTCAGCACCTCTTTGGGATCAGGCGTGTTGATCCAGTCATCGAAATAGCGGCTCCACACAGAATATGGCTGGCACCACTTATGGTTGGAGGCCATGATGCCGCCCAGGCAGCGGGGAAAGCCGCAAGCCACCAAATGCTCGATGGCCATGGTGGCGAAGTTGCGGAAATAGGTTTGGCATTGTGCGGCCTGGTCCTCGTTTTTAGGATCGTCGTAGATCAATCCGTTGTCTTGGTCGGTGCGGAAGGTCTGCTCACGCCTTCCCTCTGAGCCCATCAGGAGCCAGCAGAACGGCACCGGAGGAGGGCCCAGCTCTTCCTGCAGCAGATCCAGTAGCCGGTCCAGTATGTAATCGTTAATCAAGGTGATCATGCGGGTGACGTTGGAGGCCTTGGCGCCTTCATAGATAAGCGACGACACCACCCGGGGGCTTTTCAAGGAAATGTCGTAAAGTTCCTCGATTTTTTGTACGACGGTGATCTCGCGTACCAGGGCTAGGGGCGAACTCCCGGTGGTGACCATGAGGTCGTGACCCGAAAGGATGCCCATGATTTCGCCGCGCTTTTCCAGGACCAGATGGTGTACCCGCCGCTTCATCATCTCCAAAAGCGCATCAAAGCAAACGGTGTGGGCTGGTATGGTTTGCAGGTCCGAAGACATGATCTGCTTTACCGGCGTGGCGTAGTCCAGGCCCTGGGACACCACCTTAGTACGAAGGTCGCGGTCGGTGATCAGGCCTATATACTGGTTTTCATCTCCGGTAATAAGCAAACAGCCGACCTTTTCAGTGTCCATGGTGGTCGCGGCTTCGCGCACGCTGCTGGTGGCCGCTATGGACACCGGACGGCGGCGGATTACATCGCCGACTTGAGC
>CAZDRW010000273.1:0-5357 GCA_964507555.1 uncultured Desulfarculaceae bacterium | reverse complement strand
TGCAAGCCCCACTCGGCCAGCTACGCCCGGGTGTCTTTCCAGGCGGCCTATTTGAAGGCCCATTTCCCGGCCGAGTTCATGGCCGCGGTGATCTCCAATCAGGGCGGCTTTTATTCCAGCGCCGCCTATGTGTCCGAGGCCCGCCGTTTGGGGCTTGCCGTGCTGCCGCCGGAGGTGAACCAGAGCCAGGTGCGCTGGACCGGCCGGGAGGGCTGGCTTAGGGTGGGGTTCATGGCCATTAAGGATCTGGGCCGCCGCAGCCGGGCGCGCATCCTGGCCGCCCGGACGGAACGGCCCTTTGCAAGCTTCGCCGATTTCCTTAGACGCGTGCGGCCCGAAGAGGACGAGGCCCGGGCCTTGATCCACGCCGGGGCCTTTAGCGCCCTGCAACCGCAAACGCCGCCGTCGGCGCTCATGTGGCAACTGGCCCAGGCCAAACAGGCCGCGGCCAAGGAGGGCAGGGCGTCCGGCCGCCTTATCGACTCCGCGCCTCCGGCCGCGCCGCCCTTGCCGCAGTGGAGCCAGCGGATGCGCCTGCGCCGCCAGTACGCGGTGCTGGGCTTTTTGCTGGACCGCCACCCCATGGAGCTTTACCAGGAGGCTTTCAAAGGCCGGGGCATAATCAAGGCTCGCGATTTATCGCGGCACGTGGGCCAAAAGGTGCGCCTGGCCGGTTGGCTCATCACCGGCAAGACCGTGACCACCAACAAGCTGGAGCCCATGCAGTTCCTCACCTTTGAGGACGAGACCGGCCTGGTGGAGGCCACCTTTTTCCCGGAGGCTTACCGCCGCTTCCACCTGATGCTGGATTGGGAGCGCCCCTATGTGCTGGAGGGCCTGGTGGAGGAGAATTTCGGCGCGGCTACGCTCACGGTGGATAGGGCGCAGACGGTTAAGCCGGCTTAGGGTTTGCGGAGATGACATTTCAGGTTTGTCATTTTTACGGAACGCAGCTTGCCGAATGCCTAGCGGTCGGCTAACATTCCGGTGCAACGCCATTGGGAGCACTTAGGCATGGCAGGTGAAAGCGGCGACAACCGGGTATTGGTTTTGGGTGGCGGACGCTTCGGGCGGCTGGCCGTGCACCGCCTGGGAGCGCGGGTGACGCTGCTGGTGGAACCCAACCCCGGGCCGGAGCTGCAAGCCATGGGCGTTCCCATTTGCGTGGGCGACGGCATCGCCGCGGCGGGAGACATCTTGGATAGGCCAGATGCGCCGCACTGGGTGGTGCCGGCCCTGCCGCTGCATTTTCTGGTGGAGTGGCTCTGTTTGAGCCTGGCGCACTTGTCGCCCCGGCTGCTTGAAATTCCGCGGCAGGCCTTGCCCCAGGTGGCAATGCTGCATGCCGGCGCTAAAAATGCCTGGTACTTGAGCCTGGCCAATTTCAGGTGCCCGGACGATTGCCCGGAGCCGGCCCTGATCTGCACCCATACCAATGAGCCGCGGGGCGAGCCCATGTTCAAGCGTATGGCCAAAATCAAGCTGCCGGGATTCAGAACCGTAATTATGCGCAGCCGCCAGCTGGCGCCCGGAGTCGGGGCGCTCCCTCGCGAGGAATTGCTGGGCTTAAGAGAACAGATCAGGCAAAGCGGCCAGGGTTCGCGCTGGGTGATCGGCACCGCCTGCCGCTGTCATGGCGTGGTGCAGGCGGTTCAATTCGGAGAAGACGCTATTTGAACTCTTTGAATGGACATAAGGCGATTCTATTCGATCTGGATGGCGTGATCCTGGACTCCATGGGCCACCACGCCGATCTGTGGGAAGAGGTGCTGGCCGAAGAAGGCCTGCGGGTAACCCGCGACTTCATCCTGGAGCATGAAGGCGCCTTGGGGCCCGAAGTGCTTCTCAAGTTCATGATCCAGGCGGGGCTTATCGATAAAGAGCCGCCGGATTTGCACGAGCGCATGCAAGCCATGCTGAACCGCCAAGCCCGGCGCTATATCGCCGAGCGCGCGCCCCTGGTGCGGCCCTATCCCCACGCCGAGGCCCTTTTACGCGTGCTGGAGGGAATCGGCCTGCCTTGTGCCTTGGTCACCAGCTCCCGCCGGGACGTGGTGGCCGGCTGCCTGCCTGTTGAACTGCGCCGGCGGTTCAGCGCCTTGGTCACGGCAGAGGACGTGCCCCGGCACAAGCCGCACCCGGATCCCTATTTGAGCGGAGCCGCCGCCTTGGGGCTATCGGCCGAAGCCTGCCTGGTGGTGGAAAACGCGCCCGCCGGCATCGCGGCCGCCCGCTCCGCCGGAGCGACCTGTTTTGCCGTGAGCACCACGCTGCCCGCCGAACGCCTGAGCGGAGCCCATTCGGTGTTCAGCGATTTAAGCGAACTTGCCAATCACCTTGGCCTGGAGGTTTGATGCAGACCCCGGACGCCCCCCCATCCGCCCCCCCGGCCGCGCCCGTATTGCTGCACACCTGGTCCCTGGCCCGCGAGCTGTTGGGACGCAAGCTGAATATTTTGCAGGTTCCGGCCCTGGCCGCCCAGGCCGGTTTTCAGGGCGTGGAATGGCTGGACCGCTTGTTGCCCTCCTATGAGCCCGCTTTTTGGGATGCGCTCGCCGCCGCCCAGAAGCGAGCCGGACTGCAAACCGCTGCCTTCAGTTTGAGCCTGGAACTTGCCGCTGGTTCCCAGGCGGTGGCTGCGCAAAAAGACCGGGCCCAGGCCATCATCGGCCTCTGCCCCAGGCTGGGCGTGAAAGCGCTCAGGGTGGCGGTGGGCGGTGGGGGACGCCTGTCCATGGCTCGGCTCATGCTGGACGTGCAAGCCGGCGGCTGGAAAAGTGGGGAGCCCCAGCCGCTTAACGCCTTGGGGCGCGGACTTTATCGGCTAATGCTGAGTCTGCCGCCGCAAACAAAGAAGGCCGGCGATTGGGCCGATGCCATGTCTTTGCAAAGCGCAGCCTGGTCCTTACAGCCATTGGTGCGTCAAGCCACCAACCTAGGCATGAACCTAGGCGTGGAAAACCACTTTGGCTTGACCAGCCACCCCCAGGACCTGCTGACCTTGCTGGACTTGGTAACCGAAGCCGCTAACCGCGGCGCGGAGCACGAGCATGGCGATGCGGGCTGGGCGGCGCGGGCGCCCCTTGCTGGCGGCGGCGTGGGTGTGTGCCTGGACACCGGCAATTATCCCAGCGGCGTGGACCCGGCCAAGGCCGCAGACCTCCTGGCGCCGCATGCGGTGCATGTGCATTGGAAGCTAAGGAGCAACCCTCCATCGCCAGAAGAGCGCGGCAATCTGGCCCGGAACGCGGCTGCCTTGCGGAAGGTGGGTTATCAAGGCGCGTTCAGCGTTGAATACGAAGGCAAAGGCCCGGGCCTTGCCGGGGCCAAGGCCGGGCGCGAGCTGCTGGGTTATTTATGGCGGACATGACTATCAAAACCATAGGCGCCAGGGCAAAATGGCCTTCACGGTTTTCCCTTAACCTGATTAAGTGTTTTTCCTAATATTCAAAATATTGTAAGTATGATTCAATATGCCTGCGCCTGGGCGGTATGATCTATCGCCGAACTTACCGTCGCCGCTACCTATTGGGAGGAGTGATCTGTAATGCCTCACATCATATTAGGGTTGCTAACAGCCGTTTTCATCTGCCTGGCGCCGATTTCCGCCCAGGCTAGTGCGCCTCAATATAAGTATCAAGAAACCAAAGACCTGGTTGCTTTGGTAGACGCGGCCTCCCAGTTGGTGAGTAAAGAGGGCGAGAAGGCCTTTGCCAAGTTCCGCCAAAAGGACAGCCGATGGTACAAGGGCGAAAGATACGTTTTCATAGAAGGACCTGACGGCACGGAATACGTTAACCCGGCGTTCCCCGAGTTGGAAGGCAAGAACCTTTACGAACTCAAGGATGCCTTTGGTAAACCTTACGTTAAGCAATTTATCCAACGGGCCATGGATCCCAAGGGCCCCGGCTGGACCTGGGTGCACTACCTTTGGCACAAACCGGGCAAGCAGCCCCTGTACTGGAAAACGTCGTTCATTAAGAGAGTAAAATCTCCACAAGGCAAAGTCTATCTGGTCGGCTCCGGCCTCTACAATATGAAGATGGAGCGCTATTTTATAGTGGAAAAGGTTGAGCAGGCGGCGGATCTGATCAAGGCCAAGGGCGAGGCCGCCTTCCCAGCGCTTAGGCGGCGGGACGGGCAATTCGTCTTCAACGACACATATGTTTTTGTCGAAAGCATGCAAGGAGTTGAGCTGGTTAACCCGGTCTTGCCCGGGTTGGAAGGCAAAAACATCCTCAAGCTCACCAATGACGAAGGCCGCCAGATTGTCAAGGAGATGATTGATCTGGTGCGCAAAAAGGGCGAAGGCTGGATAGGCTACTATTGGCCCAAGCCGGGCGCAAGCAAACCGAGCATTAAGCACACCTATGTCTTGGGCGTCAAACACGGCGGCAAAGAATACTTGGTGGTTTGCGGAGCCTATCTGGACTAGGCGATAGCGCCAAGAGCAGCGGATCGGAAATCACCGATTCCCAGGCGAGGATTAATAATGTCCGTCAAGCCTGCCAATCTTATTTATGGCGTGGATGAGAAACCGCCCACTTGGATTAGCACCCTGCTTGGTTTTCAGCATCTTTGCATAGTGGCCATCGCCTTTATTTTTCCCGTGATAATCGTGCATCAGGCCGGCGGCACTCACGAACAGGCCAGCAACCTGGTGAGCATGTCCATGTTCGCCGGCGGCATAGGCGTAATACTGCAAGCCCTTAAGCGGGGCCCAGTGGGTTCGGGCTATCTTTGCCCCCAGGTTTGCGGACCATCATTCCTTACCGCTTCCATCTTGGCCGTCAAAACCGGCGGACTAAGCCTGCTTTTGGGCATGACCGTGATCGCCGGGTTGACGGAGAGTTTTTTCTCCCGCTTCATGCGCAAGCTGCGCTTTTTGTTTCCTGCGGAAGTGACGGGGCTCATCGTGGCCATGGTGGGGCTTACCGTGGTCAAGCTGGCCATGGGCTATTTTTTTGGCCTGGGTCCCAATGATGCGGAAGTGCATCCTTACGAGATTTTGGTTTCGGTAATAACCCTGGGATCCATGGTGGGGCTCAATATCTGGAGCAAGGGCAAGCTGAAGCTGTTTTGTATTCTGATAGGCATGGCCACGGGCTATTTCGTTTCCTGGTTGTGCGGACTCCTGGGCCCTGGTGAAACCGATTACCTCAATCGTACGGCCTGGCTTAGTTTCCCCTTGCTAGATCATCCGGGCTGGTCTTTTGATCTGGCCATGATCGGGCCGTTGGTGGTGGCGGCATTATGTTCATCGCTCAAGACCATCGGCGACATCACCACCTGCCAAAAAATAAATGACGCTGATTGGAAGCGGCCGGATATGGAAAACATGCGCGGAGGCATCCTGG
>CAZDRW010000272.1:3270-5359 GCA_964507555.1 uncultured Desulfarculaceae bacterium | reverse complement strand
CGGCGCTGGTTCGCGATTTTTTAGCCGGTATGACCGATGAATACTTCCTGCGCCGCTATAAAGACCTGACCTGGCCATACCGCCTACCTTCCCGATTAGACTGAGCGTTCGCTCGTTAAGCCTAAATAGTGGAATATGTTTTTTTGTAGGGCATGAGCTATCTTTCACAATATCTGGCATTTTAAGTACTTGCCGACATTAACCCTTGACAATAAGCAGGCCGGTTAGCTACAAAATTCCTAGCAGGAAAGTCTTTAAAATCCTTGCCAACCCCAAAAAGGCCTAAAAAAATTAGTTGTATTGTCATGAGACTTGCTCAGTGTGCGTTCAAAGGTCCCAAGCGGACTTGGGCCTGTGATTGTGCTCGGCAGTGCTAGGGAGGGGTGATGTCCGCCAAGATTACGCATGTCGAAAAATCGGCAAGGTCCGAGAGCCCCGAGCAGCCTCTTCTGCAAGTTGAGGATCTGCATCTCAGGTTTGGCGGCTTAAACGCGCTCTCCGGCGTGAGCTTCAACATCAAAAGGGGAGACATCCAGGCGATCATCGGTCCCAACGGCGCTGGCAAGACCTGCATACTCAACTGCATCTGCCGGTTCTACGAGCCCTATAGGGGCCGCGTGATTTTTGAAGGAAAAGACATTTCCAAGGTGGCCACCCACCGGGTGGCGGCGTTGGGTATCGCCCGCAGCTTCCAAAATATCGAGTTGTTCAAGGGCATGACCGTATTGGACAACATCAAGCTTGGCCGCCATGTTCATATGCGCAGCGGCTTTTTCAGCGGCGGCATATACCTGGGCAAGGCCAAGCAGGAGGAGATCAGGGTCCGCACCGAAATCGAGGAGCAGATCATCGACCTCTTGGAGATCGAAGCCATCCGTAAGCAAGTTGTGGGCACCTTGCCCTACGGACTGCAAAAACGGGTGGAGTTGGCCCGGGCGCTGGCCATGAAGCCCAAGCTTCTCTTGCTGGATGAACCCATGGCCGGCATGAACCTGGAAGAGACCGAGGACATGGCCCGCTTCATCTTGGATGTGAACGACGAATGGGGCGTGACCGTGGTTCTCATCGAGCATGACATGGGCGTGGTCATGGACATCAGCAACCGGGTTGTGGTCCTGGATTTCGGCACGAAAATCGCCGAGGGAACCCCTAAGGAAGTTAGTGTCAATCCTCACGTCGTAGAGGCGTACCTGGGGGCTGATGACGCCGCCCATTCCAAGCTGGGGTTGTAGTAGCAGTCACGCCACCCTCCGCTTTTAAGGAGCCGCACTGTGCGCTTGACCTATCTGAAAGCCGAAGAACCTGGAGTTGACATCGCGGGCGCTGCCATGCCGTCCCTGTTAAGGCGCAATGCTCAAAAATGGGGCCATGGCAAGGTGGCTCTGCGGGAAAAGGAATTCGGCATCTGGCAGGATGTCACCTGGCAGACCTATTACGACCACGTCAAGTATCTCGCCCTGGGCTTGGCGGCCCTGGGCTTTAAGGACGACGATGCCCTGGCCATCATCGGCGACAACCGTCCGGAATGGGTGTACGCCGAACTGGCCGCCCAAGCGCTCAAGGGCCAGCCGCTGGGAATCTATCAGGATTCCATCTTGACCGAGGTGGCCTATGTGATCGACCACTCGGAAGCCAAATTCGTGGTGGCCGAGGACCAGGAGCAGGCCGACAAGGTCCTGGACATGAAAGAAGAATTGCCCCGGGTCAAGAAGATCATCTACACCGATCCCAAGGGTATGCGCCATTACGACGACCCGCTTTTGATTTTTTTGCCGGATGTGGAGGAACTGGGCCGGGGGTTCGAGAAGAAGAATCCGGGCTATTTCGAGAAATCCATCGACCGTCTGAAGGAAAGCGACATCGCGCTGGTGGCCTACACCTCGGGCACCACCGGCAAGCCCAAAGGCTCGCTTTTGAGCCATGCCAACATGCTCAAGATGGCCCTGAATCTATCGCAGGTGGACCCCAAGCACGAAGACGACGAGTTCGTTTCTTTCCTGCCGCTCCCCTGGATAGGCGAGCAGATGATGAGCGTGTCCACCGCGCTGGCCATCGGCTTTACGGTCAACTTCCCCGAAGAGCCCGAAAC
>CAZDRW010000272.1:0-3260 GCA_964507555.1 uncultured Desulfarculaceae bacterium | reverse complement strand
CATGCAGGATCTCTATGAGATCGGCCCCAACGTGGTTTTCAGCCCGCCCCGGGTGTGGGAGCAGCAGGCCCGCTCGGTTATCGTGAAGCATATGGACGCGAGCTGGTTCAAACGTTTCGTTTACCGGCTGTGCATGCCCATCGGCTATCAGATGGCGGATTTCCATTTTGAGAAAAAGGAGCCGCCGCTGGGCTGGAAGATCATGTACTCCCTCAGCTATGCGTTCCTGTTCCGGGCTCTCAAGGACCGCCTGGGCTTCAGCCGCATCCGCAGCGCCTCCACCGGCGGCGCCGCCCTGGGGCCCGACGTGTTCCGCTTCTTCCATGCCTGCGGCGTTAATTTGAAGCAGATCTACGGGCAGACCGAGATCAGCGGCATCTCGTGCATCCACCGGGCCGACAACGTGGACTTCAACTCGGTGGGCCAGCCCATCCCCGAGACCGAGGTGGAGATATTCGAGCCCGACCCCGAGGGCACCGGCGAGATCATCAGCCGTTCGCCGGCCTTGTTCGATGGATATCTGAAGAACGACGAAGCCACCAAGGAAACCATCATCGACGGGTGGCTGCATTCCGGCGACGCGGGCTATGTCACCGACGGCGGCCAGCTGGTCTGCATCGACCGCGTGAAGGATTTGATGCAGCTCACCTCGGGCGCGCGATTCTCGCCCATGTTCATTGAGAACAAGCTCAAGTTCTGCCCCTATATCGTAGAGGCCTGCGTGCTGGGTCATAAGCGCGGCTATGTAAGCGGCATAATCTGCATTGACTTCAAGCACACCGGCAAATGGGCCGAGGAGCACCGCATCGGCTACACCACCTACACCGACCTGGCCAGCAAGCCGGAGGTCTACGACCTGATTGAAAAGGAAATGGTGCGGGTGAACCGGGCCTTGCCCGAAGGCGCCCGGGTAAACAAATTCCTGCTGCTTTACAAGGAGTTCGACCCGGACGACGGCGAGCTGACCCGCACCCGTAAATTAAGGCGCCGGTTCATAGCCGAGCGCTACGCCAAGGAGATAGAAGCGCTCTACACCGACGCCGATGAAGTGCACGTCGAGAGCGAGATACAATATCAGGACGGAAAAACCGCCACCATCATTACCGATCTTCACATACGCAAGATGAAGCCGCTCGACCAGTATGAACTGGAGACGGAGCGCAAGTGGTGGCAGTTCTGGAAACCGGTGCATTAATAGACCAATGCCCGGCGGGCTGGCGGGCCTAGGGAGGTGCCAGTCAGCCACTAACGCCGGGCGGAGGTCGTTTAGCGTATAGTACTTCAAGGCATGAGGGACGGCGCCTTTAGGGCCGTCCGCCAGACACCGCGGGAGAGAGGGCGCATGCAGGAGTTAATGCAGCTGATCGTAACCGGTCTGGTGATCGGCTCGGTTTATGCCCTGGTGGCAATGGGCTTTGCCCTCATCTACAAATCCACCAGCATCATCAACTTCGCCCAGGGGGAGTTCGTGCTGGTGGGCGGATATGTTTGTCTTTGGCTCTACACCGACATGCACCTGCCCATATTGGTGGCCTTTTCAATTTCCATGGTCATCGCCGTGTTAATGGGCGTCCTGCTGGAGAGGCTTATCTTAAGGCCCATGATAGGCGAGCCCATCATCAGCGTCATCATGGTCACCATCGCCTTGGCCACGGTGCTTAAAGCCCTGGTCACCATCCTCTGGTCGACCCAGATCAAGGTGTTCAGCCCGCCCATCTTCAGCCAAAAGGCCTTGGAGTTCGGCTCGGTCCGGGTCTCGGAGGTCTATCTGTGGACCGTGGCCTTCGCCTTTTTGTTCCTGGCCATCTTTGCGGCGTTCTTCAAGTTCACAAGGGTGGGCATCTCCATGCGCGCGGTGGCCAACGATCAGCAAGTGGCCCAGAGCATGGGCATCAGCGTTAAAAAGGTCTTCGCCATAAGCTGGTCCATTGGAGCCTTGGTCTCGGCGGTGGGCGGCATCTTGGTGGGCAACATTAACGGAGTCAATATCACGCTCAGCGACTTCGGCCTCAAGGTGTTCCCGGCCGTGATCCTGGGCGGGTTGGATTCCATCGGCGGCGCCATTATCGGCGGGCTCACCATCGGCATCTTGGAGAACATAATGGGCTCCTACTTGGATGTATATCTCGGGGGCGGCGTCAAGGAGATAGCCCCCTTCATTGTGCTGATCGTAATCCTGATGATCAAGCCATACGGTCTATTCGGCATCAAGGAAATCGAGCGGGTCTAGCCTAGAGGGAGAAACGATATGCCCTGCGGACTATTTTTCTCAAAATATGAGAAAGACGACGCCATATTCAAGACCGTGTGGCTGAAGTGCTGGATGGTGATCCTCTTATTGTTTCTGTTCACCTATCCACTTTATGCCCAGACGGTGAGCGAAGCCGTCGGCATGAACACCCTCAATATATTCAACCTTATTTTCATCTATATTGTGGGGGCCCACGGCCTTAATCTTCTGACCGGCTACACCGGGCAGATATCCCTGGGGCACGGCGCCTTCATGGGCGTGGGCGCCTACACCGCCGGCATCCTGGCCAATATGGGCGTGCCGTTTTGGGCGGCGCTGCCGGCCGCCGGACTCATGGCCGCGGCCGTGGGCATGATCTTCGGCATCCCTTCCTTGCGGCTGAAGGGCCTGTATCTGGCCATCGCCACCATGGCGGCCCAGTTCATCCTGATCTACGCCATGCGCAACTGGGATTCCCTGACCGGGGGCTCCAGCGGGCTCATCGTGGAGCCGGCCAGCCTTTTCGGCTTGGAGTTCAGCAACGATTTCAATTTCTACTACCTCGGCCTCGCGTTCGCTATCGGCGCCACCATGTACCTTAAGAACCTGACCCGCACCCGCACCGGCCGCGCCTTCGTGGCGGTGCGCGACCGCTATCTGGCCGCCGAGGTGATCGGGGTCAATCTTTTCAAGTACCGCATCCTTTCTTTTGGCATCAGCTCTTTCATGGTCGGAATCTCGGGCGGGTTGTGGGCTTTTTATATTACAATCATAAGCGACGAACACTTCACCATGTGGCTTTCAGTGCAATACCTGGCCATGGTCATCGTGGGCGGCCTGGGATATGTGCTGGGCTCGATTTTCGGGGTGGTCTTCATGGTGGTGCTGCCAGAGTTGCTGAGGCTCCCCACCGAGGCCTTGAGCTCGGTGTTTCCCAACATCTCAGGCATCTTCGCCTCGCTGCGCGAGTTGGTGTTCGGCCTGGTGGTGATTCTATTCCTGATTTTCGAGCCCGATGGAATGGCTGCGC
>CAZDRW010000271.1:2903-5377 GCA_964507555.1 uncultured Desulfarculaceae bacterium | reverse complement strand
CACGAGCTGGTCCGACGGCCAAGGCCACTCCAAGGGCTCCTGCGGCGATTTGCTGGAGATTTACCTTAGGGTCAAAAACGGCAAGATCAGCGACGTGCGTTTCATGCCCGAAGGCTGCGTTCACACCATAGCCTGCGGTTCGGCGCTGACCACCTTGATAAAAGGGAGCAGCATCGAAGACGCCGCCCAGGTGGATGCCGATGTCATCGATAAATCTTTGGGCGGTTTGCCCCGGGATCATAAGCATTGCGCGGTGCTGGCCGTCACCTCTTTGCGGGCCGCTCTCAGGGACTATTTCGCCAAAGCCAAGCAGCCCTGGAAGCGCATCTACGGCGACCGCTGACCCCGGCGTCGCCGGCCCTAACCGGCTTTAGTCCCCGCCCGGCTCAGCGGTGCCCCGGCCCTAGCCAGCAATACCCCGTCTATTGATCAGTTTCCCCCGCGGAGCCCAGCGGCAGGATCACCTTGAAGGTGCTGCCCTGGCCGGGCTGGCTCACCAGCGCCACGCTGCCGCCGTGGTCCTCCACCACTTTTTTGACGATGGGCAGGCCCAGGCCGGTGCCCACGATTTGGCGGGTTTGCGCGTCCTTGACCCGGTAGAAGCGCTGGAACACGCGTTCCTGATCGGCAGGCGAAAGGCCGAAGCCGGTGTCGGCCACCGAAACCTCTACTCCGCCCACCAGGGAATGGGCGCTCACGGTGATGCTGCCGTGGTCGGGCGTGTATTTCACGGCGTTGCTGATGAGGTTCATGAATACTTCCCATAAGGCCCGTCCCACACCGAAAACCGGCGGCAGGTTCTCATCCAGGCGGAGCTCCAGGCCTTGGCCCTTCTCTTCGGCCTTGGCGGCGTTTATGTCCACCGCCTCCCGGAGCAAGGGCGCCAGGTCCACCAACTCCATCTCGCCCAGGGTGCCGGCCTCGATCTTGGCCAGATCCAAAAGGTCCTTGGACAGGTTGATGATGCCTTCCACCCGGGCCGCCCCGCGCCCGATGAGGTGGCGCTGCTTGTCGGTCAAATCGCCGGCCACCCCTTTCAGGATGGTCTGCAGCTGGCTGAGCACCGAGCTGAGGGGGCTGGCGATCTCGTGGGCCACCATGGATACCACCTCGCTTTTGAGCTGGTCCAGGCGCTTCAAGGCGGTAATGTCGTCGAACACCGCCAAAGCCCCCACCATGTGGCCCCGGCCGTCCACAAAGGGCGCGCAATGCACTTGCAGATGCACGGGGTCTTCATCGCTGCCCAAGATTATTTGGCAGTCGGTGGGCTGGATATCATCCAATTGCGAGGAGATGATGGACTCCAAGGCCCCGGCCACCTCGGGGCAGGGGATGGCTTGGGAGACGTGCAGGCCGCTGGGGTCGGAATTCTCCCAGCCGGTAAGCCGGGCCAGGCTGGGGTTCATGAGCGCCACCTGGCCGTCCGCGTCCACCACCAGGACTCCGTTGGTCATGGAGTTGACCAGCACCCGGGTGCGGCTTTTCTCGATGGCCATGTCTTGGATGGTGCGCACCTTTTTCAGCACTCGGTCCACCACCAGGCGCAGTTCCTGGGGCTTGAAGGGCTTGGCCAGGAAGTCGTCGGCCCCCTCTTTCATGGCCTCCACCGCCTTTTCCAAGGTGGCGTAGCCGGTGATCACCACGAAGCTCAGGTCGGGATGACGCTCCCGGGCCGCGCCTAAGAATTCCATGCCGTCCATGACCGGCATCATCAGATCGACCAGCACCAGATCGGGATTGTCCCGCTCGATCGCCTCCAGGCCCTCATGGCCATTCTTGGCCTCGCTGACCAGATGCCCCAAAGGTTCCAGCACGCGGCGACACACTTGGCGCAGTCGTTCTTCGTCGTCCACCACCAGGATGCGATAGGGAGTGTCAGGCATCTGCTGTTATCCTTGCGGTTGAGGTTTGTAGGCGCGCGCAAAGGCCAAAAGCTCTTGTGGCGCCTGAACCGGCAGGCGCACCAGGAAGGTGGTGCCCTGGGGGTCGGTGCTTTTCACCGATATGGTGCCGCCGTGGCGGGTGGCCACGCCATAGGCCACCGAAAGCCCCAGGCCGGTTCCCTTGCCCACCGCCTTGGTGGTGAAGAAGGGATCGAACACTCTTCTTACGTGTTCCTGGTCGATACCGCCGCCGGTGTCGCTGACTTCAACGCAGCGATAGCCTTCAGGGTCCAGATAGGTGGTCACGGTAAGAACGCCTCTGCCTTCCATGGCGTCCACCGCGTTCATGAGAAGGTTGATGAACACCTGGCGCAAGAGCTTGGCATCGCCTTGGATGGGCAGGGGCTCCTCCGAGTAGTTGCGCACCACCTCTACATGCAAAAAAACCGAGTTGTCCCGGATGAGGTTGAAGGCTTCCTCCACCACTTCCGAGAGATCGGCCTCCTCCACCCGGAGTTCGCCCTGGCGGCTGTATTCCAAAAGGCCCCGCACGATGTCCCGGCAGCGCTCGGTGTCCTCGATGATGAAATT
>CAZDRW010000271.1:0-2893 GCA_964507555.1 uncultured Desulfarculaceae bacterium | reverse complement strand
TTCAAATCGTTTTGGGCGGGATGATCCACGGGCAGGGAATCCTTCAAGAGCTCCGCGTACACCGTGATGCCGGTAAGCGGGTTGTTGAGCTCGTGGGCGATGCCCGCGGCCATGCGCCCCAGGCGGGCCAGCTTCTCCGAATGCACCACCTGCATGCGGGCCTGCACCAGATGGTCTTCCATCTTCAGCTTTTCCCTGAGATCGGTGAAGATGCCCACCGAAGCCACCGGTTTGCCGTCGCGGTACACGTAGGAGGAGTTCAGCCGCACCGGCACCTCTTCGCCGCTTTTGGTTTGGACATTAGTCCGGATGCCCTGCACCTGGCCCTGGTTCTTGTTGAGCAAGCGCCGCGCGTTGCGTAGGTCATTGGCCGGCGCCAAGGCCATCAAGGATTGCCCCACCAGTTCCTCGGGCTCGAAGCCCAGCACCCTCTTGGCGCTTTGGTTCACGAAGAGGATCTTGCCGTCCATGTCCGCGGCCACCACCACGCCCACCATGGAGTTCAAAAGGCGGTTCAGGAATTCGTTGGATTCCTTGAGGCTGGCTTCCAGCCGCTTGGCTTCGCTGATGTCGCGCACGATTTCCAGGATGTTTTGCACCTGGCCGTCGGCATCGCGCAGCGCCACCAAGTGGATTTCCTCGAAAACCTCCTCGCCCTTGGCGTTGTGATAGTGGTGCAGGTTGAAGCAGTTGCGCTGGCCGGCCAGGGCGTCCTGGAAGTGGCAACGCTCCCGGGGGCAGACCTCTTGGCGGTCGTAGAATACCTTATAGCAATGACTGCCCAGCACTTGATCCTGGGTGAAGCCGTAGCGCACCAGAAAAGCCCGGTTTACCACCTCCACCACCATATCGGGCCGGAGCACCGCAGAGGGAAACGGCAGTTGATTGAACAGCATGGCGTAGGGGTTGTTGTGCGTTGCTTCTTGGGAAAACATGCCTACCTCTTGGGGCCGCTGAACCGGGCGGCCAGACCCGCCAGGGCGGCTGGCGCCGAGGCCGGTTCCACGGCGATGAACAAGGAATGCACCACCCCGCTGACGGCCAAGGGCTCCACCCCTGCTTCAGAAAGGCCCTGGAGCGCCTCGGCGGCGATGCCGGGGCGGTCTCCGAAATGGGGGCCCTGCAGGTTGATCAGGCTGGCCGGCCGGGGGGCGGCGCCGATGAGCGCCGGCGATTCGGCAAAATGCGCGGCCTGGTCAGGCGGCAGGCAGACGCTGAGGCAGCAGAAGTCGCCCTGCCAATAAGCCGTCATGAATCCCAGCCTGGGCGCTGGTTCGCGATCGGCCAGGCCATGGGCCGATGCGGCCCAGGCTTGAGCCGGGGAGCGCACCTGCCAAAGCTCCAGACCTTCTTCGGCCTTGAGCCCATAGCAGGAGATGGGGCGCTCGGCGTAAACCGCCACGGTCTCGCCCGAGACCTGCTCCACCAGGGTGGCCCTGGCGGAAGCGGAATCCACGGTAACCACCTTGATGCCCTCTGTGGGTGGCGAAACTCCGGGAGGCAGGGCGAAAGCGCTCTGCATGGTCTCCAGGGCCGGCCCCAACTCCTCCTGAGGCAGCAGGGTCACCACCGCCGAGAGCGAGGTGGCCATGCCAAGAGGCTCCAGGCCGGAGCGGCTGAAAGCCGCCAGCATGAGAGCCGGCAGTTTCAGGTTTTTGCCAAGGGGGTACACGGTGATGGCCGTGGCCGGAGTCAGCAGGCTTGGTTCAGGCAGCCGGTGAGGCCCCGCGGTTTCCAGGGCCAGGGCCAGGGCTTCGGCTCCATGCGCCTGGTCCACGCAAAAGCATAGGACCGCCTCCGCCGGTTCCGGGCCATCCTGGCAGGCCACCAGAGCCAGATTCAGGCGTTTTTCAGCCAGGGACCTTAACAGAGACCTAAGCCAAGGGCCCTTGGCCCCCGGTGCGCGCACCAGAGCCAGGGGCCCGGACTGTTTGAGGCCGGCTATGGGGAATGGGTTCATCGCCCGGCCGAACCTCCTTTTCCATAGGGGGCTAGGGTATTAATTCGCCCACCAGGCCGACCAGCTTGTCCATGTCCACCGGCTTGGGCAGGTAGTCATCGGCCAAAAGCTGCATGCCATCCTGGTGAGTATAGGTGGTGGAGCCCACCGCCGAGCCCACCGCCGTCAGCATCAAGATCGGGATATCCTTGTACTGGGGATCGTTTTTCAACTCCTCGCACAACTCATATCCGTTCTTGCGCGGCATCATGACGTCCAAAACGATAATGTCGGGCCGCCGGGAATTGATGCTATCCCCAGCCTCCACGCCGTCGTAGGCCTTGCCTACCTCATACCCCTTGGCCTCCAGGTTCATGGTGACGGTCTCCACCAAATCGGGATCGTCGTCCACCACCAAGACATACTTGGCATCGGCCATGTGGTTTCCTCCTTAGGGTTGGGGCTCGTGGGCCGGGAGCGCCTTTATGGCTACGCTCTCTTCCAGCCCCAGTTCAAATGCCTTGCTCTAAACAACCGCCGACGTTTTAATGGTGTCGGCCAATGGGCCGGATTAGGCCTGCGGCCTGGGCAGCAGCTTGGCTTGCTCCAGGATTTCGGGCACCTTGTGCTCCCACTCGATGGCCATCAGGTGTATGCCCGCCACGCCCTTGATCTGGCGCATTTCCTCCACCTGTTCGCAGAGGAACTTGATGCCTTCCTCGGCCTGCTTCTCCTTGGGAGTCCCGGCGATGCGTTTTACGATATCGTCCGGCACGTCCATGCCCGGCACCTTGGTGGCCATGTACTTGGCCATGCCCGCGCTCTTGAGCGGGGTGACCCCGGCCAGGATCTTGGTTTTTTCGGTCAGGCCCATATCGTGGGCCTGGCGCATGTACTCGGCGAAACGCTCCATGTTGTAGATGCACTGGGTCTGGATGAAGTCGGCCCCGGCGG
>CAZDRW010000270.1:0-5401 GCA_964507555.1 uncultured Desulfarculaceae bacterium | reverse complement strand
AGCTTCATATTACCTGACTCGAAATGATTTGGTATTATTTTCTAGTTAAAAATACGGCGCCGGCCGGGCAGCCTTGCCAGTACTCTTTTTAGGTTTGGGCCGGGTTCATCCAAGCACCAAAACGGCAGTTCCCTCATTTCCCGGCGTAGAAGAACAAATCCCAGTGCGCCGATTACCAGGTTCGGCATCCATACGCCTATTACAGGTGGATAGAGGCCGGTTTCCACCAGGGACCACGCCAAGCTGATCAGCAGGTAATACAAAAGAAAAACTCCCAGGGCCACTACCACTCCCCAGGAACGCCCGGCTCTCCAGTGTGTGCCTAGGGGTATCGCCACCAAGGCCATGACCAAACAGGCAATAGGATAAGCAAATCGCTGCTGCAATTCCATTTGCATCAATAAATGGTCGCGGCTGTCCGGTAGCGTTTGGCTTAGTCTAGTGCGCAGCTCCGTGAAGCTCATCTCTTTGCGGTGTTTGCTCCCGCTTCGGTGGGTGCTATTAGCCGCCGCCACCATGTTCAGATCATATGTGTCGAATTGTGTGATGCCGGCACTCTTGCGTTCTGCTCCCACCCAATGGATGGTGCCTTCAAAAAGGCGCAGGGTAAGATGGCCTTTCCCCGAGACAAAAAGCCTGCCCCGTTTGGCCACGATGGTCTGTCGTGTTTTGTCGTCCCTTTCGTCGGCAATGAAAACATCCTCTAGCGCGCCTGGGGCGGGCAGCTTGGCCACATAGACCATGAGGCCCTGACCAAAAGAGAGGAATTGCTTTTCCTTCAGCACCAGATCCGCCCGGGAGGCGGAAACTGCATACACGAGGTTTTCGAACTGGAAATGGCTCCACGGCAGCACATACATGGTCAACCAAAAATTGAAAGCCCATGCCGCCAAGGCCAAGGTTGCTACTGGGACAAGCAGCTTGCCCAAACCAATCCCCGCTGACTTGAGGGCGGTCAGTTCGTTATCAATGGTGAGGCGCAGAAAGGCAAGCATTACCCCCAACAGGGTGGCAATGGGAACCGCGAAGACCATGAGATATGGAATAGTGTAAAGTATCAGCCTACCCACCACCCCCAGCCCCAATTGCCTGGTTACCACCAACTCCGTAAGCTCCATACTTTTTGCAATAATCAGAGCGCAGGTGCAGACCAACAGGCTGACGGCAAAAGGAGTAAGCATCTCCCGCATAAGGTAGCGCCTGATGATTCGCACGCCTTTATTGGCTCCTTAACTACCGTTTATGGCCTGGTGGTCATTTTGGAGAGCAGAGGCTTTGCCGGAACTTTTCAGGACGGCCATCGCAGCCGGAAAATCCGCGGCCCCGCACCAAGTTGAGGCGATGCAAGACCTTTCCGGAGGGTCCTTTCAGTTCAAGCTCCCGCAGCCACTTCACCTCTTTGAAAAACCTTCGCAGGTCGGGGCGTCCCATGACGACGCCTAGCCCATCCCTTCCCCTGAACTTACAGGGATCTTCCCAAAAAACATATCCATTCAATCTATCGCCGGGCAGGAAAAGACCTACGGTGTGCGGTTGACCGGGTGTGTAGAAAGCCGCGAGGCTGGCGGTCTGGTAGCGCAGGCCGAAAATGAAAGGCTTTTGGCGACCAGGCCAAACTTTTAGCTCCGCCGCCACCTCTTCACCCAATTGAGGCCAGCCGTATATTTTGTTGGTGGGGTCCTGGTCAGCCGGCAGATCCAAGGCCTTCATTATTGGCACGTGGAGATAGGCCAATATGACAAATAGGTAACCGCTTACTAGACCCGCGGCAAGCCAGCGACGCCATGCCTTTCCTTCCGACAGTTTGGACTTTATGACGTAGGCCGCCGCTAGCATCGCTCCCACATAGCCCGGGGCCGCCCAGTTGGGCTGCACCCGAGATTTAATTGACATGATCAAGAACAAAACTAACGCCGGTAGGGACACCCACAGCAAAAAGCCGAGGCGCCCGTCGCCATGGCGGGCATAACGCCATGCAACTATAAGGCCGGCAACCAACAGGCCGAAAAACACAGGCCCCAGCAGTCCGGCCTGACCGGCCAGGAACTCGAACGCCGTGAAGTTCCAATCACTGTGGGCCAAGCCGATGGTATGGCCAAAGGCAGTCCAATGATGGTTGGCGTTCCAGAAGAGATTAGGCGCAAAGACTATTAGCGCCAGCAAGCCTGCCAGCCATGGCTGAGGTTTGGCCAACCAGAAACGCTGGCGCCTATCAGCCAGTAGATATGCAAGGATCATAACCGGAAGCAGCACGGATGAATATTTGGATAGGATGGCCAGGCCACAGGCCAAACCCGCCGGATACCATGCCCAGCTGCGGGACTCAAATATAGCCAAAGCGGCGGCGTAGACACTTAAAGCCCAAAAAAAAGTCTGGGCAGTATCATAGGTCTGAATAATCGTGGCCGCGGTAAAGAACACAGTGCCGTTGGCCGCCACCACTAGCATGAGTCCAAGAAGCTCGTCCTTGAAAATGTTCCGGCAGAACTCGTATAGAACTAGGCTGAGGCCCAAGCCCAACAACACCGCAGTAAACCGCACACCCAACTCGGTATGGCCCCACAGCCAAGTGCCCAGCCAGACCACCCAGGCGACCATGGGCCCCTGGTCGTAGTACCCCCAGGCCAGGTATCTGGACCATTGCCAGTAGTAGGCCTCGTCTTCGGAGATCGGGATGGTCTGCACATAGTAGAGCCGGAAAGCGGTGAGCGCGCCCAAAAATAGGATGAGTAGACATCGTGCCCTAGTAGCGGACATCGCCCTTGCCCTTCACATCTGGAATCAGTTCCGCCAAGCGCTGGCCAATTTTAACGATACTCATGGCTTTGGCCAGCACCTCTTGGGGAGAGATACGCTTTTAGCATTGATTGACCCTGCACGGCGAAGGTTTTCGGTTATAAACCGATACGCAGGGAAAGTTGGCCAAGTCCAAGTGGAGAACCTCCGCGTTTTCAGTCAAAGGCACGAAGACGTCCGGCTTTTCCGGGCCATATAAGGCCAAAACCGGCATACGGGCCAGCAAGGCTCCAAAGCCGACCCGGTGCGATGCCCCGGAAAGATAGGCAGGGATGGTGCTGAAACGTGCCAAGGCCAGCAGGTTGACCGTGGCGTCTATGCCGATGCGGCGGATTTCCCCTATGACCCGCAGCGTATCCCGCGCCACTCGGTCATAGCTCCATAGCATAACGCAAAGTGGTTTACCTACCCAGCGGTCTATCTGGCGCATAAGGTCTGGGTTTATATAAAAGCTATATACTGGACAGACATTTAGGTTGATAAATCTTACTCTGTCATAGCCGAGTTGGCCTGGCAAGACTTTGTACAACAAAGACGTCATGACACAGGGGCGCCGGGCATGGAGGCCATGGCCGTAGTCACGGCCGCGGTGCTTCACAAGGTGATGGGCGTTTCCTATTGACGGCTGGCCTTCCATCTTTTCGACAGCGTATCCTGCCGTCGCTTTCTTGGTTTTGGCCCCTTTGATGTGGGGCCCAGCACCAGTGCCCCGCAGGACAACATCTCCCGCCCGAGAGCCGGCACCTGGGAAGCCATCAACCGGGTACTTGTGCGGTGGGCTCAAAAGGAAGCCATCGAGGCTGGCCGTAAGACGCGTTTGGACAGCGTCCCGGTGGAGGCCGACATCCACCATCCCACCGGCTCCTCCTTGCTCAACGACCTGGTCTGGGTAATCTGCCTATAGATGGGCATGTCTCAGCGCCTGGCCGCCGGCAGGGACCTCTTCGGGGGGGTGGTATAAAAGCTGGTTAGCTTTACTCGGCTCCATGCTCGCCAGCTTTGACCTTGTCGCCGACCGGTTTGTCCAAGCGCCAAAGCACCGCCTGGCTGCCGTCTGGCAAGGCGAATTCAGCAACTTTTAGGCCGGGCTCCAGACCGCGGCGCTCCAGGATCGCAACCGCGTCCTTGTAATCCCGCTCTTGGCCAAGATCGCCGGTTTTAGTCACCAGATAATCCAATCTGGCCAGATCGTTTCGCAAACCGGACTCCGGGTTGGCGGACGGCCAATTTTGGGGCTCAATGCTGGATTCCAGCCGCACCGGCAAGTTCATGTATCTGGCCGTGGCCATAAACGCGCTTTTATGGAAAAAGTACCGACTGGCCATGATGCCCACCTTTGGAGGACAGTCCTTTCCTTGCCAATCGCGAATCACGGCATTCATGATCGCGGGCACTTTCCAATCAGATCTAAGCGGCGGCCGGCAATACTGGTTGTCCGCGCCGCATATCTTGATGCGCATCCCACCGTATCTCCAGCAAGTTTCAGCGGCAAGAGGTCCGATACCGTAGCTGGTGCTGATAAAGTATGCGGTGGCTAGGGTCAAAACCGAGGAGACGGCAGCTCCCCGCAAGAAAGGTCTTTTGATGGAAAAGAGCCAGCCCATGGCCAGCAGGCACGCTGCGGGCAATAGAGGATAGAGATAGCGCGCGTCCTTGTTACGTAGAAGTATGAGTATAGCCAGCCCTCCAAAAAACCAAATAAGCAAGGACATGGTCCTTGTTCGCGCTTTGGTCAATCCCCAAATTAGGCCGATGCCCAGGAGCAAAGCCAAAGGCAAAAATATCTGGTCGTTAACCAAGGAAGCAGGATAAAAGAGGAGCGAGCCCAAGCTGAACACCGAAGGGTCTCCCTCTTGCACGGCTCGCTTGCTGATATTACCGATCATGTTTCTGACTAGGGTTTCGGGCGCATGCAGGTACCATGGCAGGGTGATAAGGAGGAAAATCAAAACCGCGCCGCCCAGGCCTTTGAGATCGAGCATGATCCTTTTAGTTCTGCCCTTCCAACAGGCCCAAATAAACAGGGGACAGAAGTACAAGGCAAAAGACCACTTGGCCAGCATGCCCCATCCGGCGCAAGCGCCCAAAGCCAGCGTCCATCTAAATTTGCTGAGATAATCGCATCTTATAAGCACGTATACGCTCCAGGCGACCATGGCGGCCAGGCAGACTTCCAGCAAAACCTCGCGAACAAACCCGGCGCTGATGGGGAGCAGCGCCAGGAGCACGGCTGCGGCCACACCGGCCCAACCGCCCACGCTGTGGCGACCGATTAACCAAACGGAAAGCATCAAGAGAAGAAGCCAGGCGAGATTGATTAATGGCGCCATTTGTAAACCCTGCCCCTGAATGAACAACAGGCCCGCCATGGTACAGTGAAACAAGGGTGGATAATAAATCGCCAGGCTCAAGACATCGAACCAATTGCCGGGATTTGCCAGCAATGGCTGATAGGACAGGGCCAACATGAAATGATGAGCCTGGTCATAAGGCAAGGGTTGCAGGTTCAGTTTGAGCCAATACGCGTGGGCGAATGAAAGCGCGAACCATGCAAGTAGCACCAGGCAAAATTGAACGGCCGTGCGGAGTGCCAAGCCATCAACCT
>CAZDRW010000269.1:0-5414 GCA_964507555.1 uncultured Desulfarculaceae bacterium | reverse complement strand
TCGGCCATCGCCGCGCTACGTGCTCAACCGCGCTTGCCACCAACTTGGCATTCCCTGGGTGTTCGGCGCGGCGGTTTCCACCTACGGCAACCTGAGCACCATCCTGCCCGGCCGCACCATGTGCCTGGAGTGCCTGATGCCGGGCATCAAAGATGACGACCTGCCCAAATGCGCGGTGGTGGGCGTGCATCCTAGCATCTTGGGGGTGATTGCTTCACTGCAGGTGGCCGAGGCCGTGGCCGTGCTCATCGGCGCTGAACCACAATTGAGCGGCCACTTGCTGTTCATTGACCTGCAAAGCATGGATTTCAACAAAATCGAGGTGCCCAAAGACGAGAATTGCCCGGTCTGCGGCGTAGGTGAAGCTGGGGACGCTTTAGCGGAGCAAGAAACCTTTGAGGAGGTTTGTTCCAGGGACGGCAGGCGCAGTTTTTTCATCACCCCCGCGCAAAGCCTTGCTTTGGACCTGGCGCCTTTGCCCAAGCGGCTCCAAGAGGAGGGGCTATCCGTCACCCAGGCGGGACGTCTTGCCGTCACCTTTGCAACCGCAGACGGCATCAGCGTGAGCCTTACCGTTTCGGGCGGCATGATAGTGCAGCATCCTCCGACCAGCGATGAAAAGGTGGCGGAAAAAGTTAGGGAGTTGTGCTGTTGGGTGCTACGCGATTTGGCTGGTATCAGCGATGCGGGCTATCCCTGCTAGGCCTTTGGCCTTACTCGACGTGTCCTTCATCGCGCAGCTTTTCCCATAGGTCGGGGTAAAGCTTCTTTACGCAACTCGGGCAAAGGCTATGGGAAAAGGTCGCCTGGGAATGCTCTCTCACATAACGCTCGATTTCCTGCCAAGCGCCCTCTTCATTACGGATTTTCTTGCATTCAGAACAAATCGCCAGCATGCCGGCCAAGCGTTTGCCTTCGGCCAAAGAACTCCGCAGCGAATCGATCAATTCCCGGCGCTCGCGTTCTACGGTGGACTTGAATAACGCAGCCTCGATTGCGGCCCGCAGTTCCTTGTCCCGGTAGGGCTTGATCAGATAGCCGGAGTGCTCGGTTTTGGCGGCTTCGCCCAACATGCCGTCTTCCGCATAGGCGGTGACATAGATTGAAGGTACGCCCAATTCCTTTTGCAAAATCGCAGCGGTTTCTATGCCGTTCATCTGGCCTTGCAGCCGTATGTCCATAATGACCACGTCGGGCGGGTCCTGCTTGGCCTTTTCATTGGCCTCTTCGCCGTTATCCACCACCGTCGTAACCTGATAGCCCAGCGACTCCAAGCGTTCTTGCAGTTCTTGAGCTATGAGGAACTCATCCTCCACGATCATAATTAGAGTACGCTGGTTAGTCACGATGGCTCCTGAATGAATGACCAAGTCCTATACTGAAAGCAGGTAAAGCAAACCGGTCATGACTTAATGCTTTGGAAACGTCGCAGCGTAACAACTACCTAAGCCTTAACTTTAAATTTTACTACTGCCCTGGCGCCTTTACCATCGTCCATGGTGCCCAACTCCAAGCTGCCCTTGAGTTGCCGTTCCACCAACCCCCGCACCATATATAAACCGTAGGTGTTAGCGACATCCATCTCAGGAGGAAACCCTGCTCCGGTATCGCTGACCTCCAATTCAAGGACGTCGCTGGGCAAGACCCTTCCCTTGACCCGAACCTCGCCCTCGGCATCATCTGCAAATCCATGCTTGAAAGCGTTGGTCACCAACTCATTGAGCACCAAACCCAGGGGCACCGCAACGTCCAAACTCAGGCTGGCGTTTTCAACCTGCACCACCATCTGCACTTTGCGGGGCGAATTGCAATAAGACCGGTACAGCGCATTGCATAGGGTGCGGACATATTCGTTGAATTGAATACTGGTGAAATTGCCGGACTGGTACACGCTCTCATGCACCATGGCCATGGCCCAGATGCGATCCTGGCTTTGGCTGAAAACCCGCTTGGCCATAGGATCGGTTATCTTGGTTTTTTGAATACCCAACATGCTGGCGATCACCTGCATGTTGTTTTTAACGCGATGGTGAATTTCCTGTAAAAGAACTTCTTTTTCCTTGAGGGATTCCCGGAGCGCCTTTTCGGCTAGTTGCTGGGCTTCCATAATCCTGGCGTTTTCCACACTGAGCGCCACGGTATGAGCCAGCATGACCATAAAGTTCACATCATCGGAATTAAATTTACCTTCAATCTTATTGAGCGCCCCCAAGACACCGGTTACTTCTTCGCCCGCCCGCAAGGGCGCATAAACCAGATCACGCGAAACAAACCCGGATAGCTCGTCCACCTTGCTGTAGAAACGTGCGTCCTTGCTCAGATCGGGCACGAACAATGCCTCGCCCGTTTGCACCACGTGGCCAGCCACACCTTGGTCGGCGGGAAAGCGGATTTCCTCGAACCGCATTTCCATTTCAGGACTGGGGGGTCGCACCATGCGGAAGAAAATCTCCTGTTTGCCGCGGTCCACCAACATCACTGAGGCGCTTTCGGCCTGCAAATGCTTTTTAATAACTTCGGCCAAATAGGATAGCACTTCGTCAAGGCTGGCAAGACCGGGCAACTTGGTGGACACCTCCAGCAAGGTTTCCAGCCGCTTTTTATTTCTTTGTTCAGAGGTTATGTCGTGAAAAACCTCCAAATAACCCATGGGCAGGCCTTCTGCGCCGTAGCACATCGAAACCACCCAAAGCATTTCCCGGCTATCGCCGTATTTGGTCATTCTTTTGGTTTGAATCGCTTGACCGGACTGTCCCGACAAAACGGCATCCACAAAGCGCTGAGCGGCGTCCCATTCGCTTTGGGGTATGAACTGGGCCGTGTCCTGGCGCATTTCATCGAATGTCCAGCCGAAAGACTCGCTGAACGCCTTATTGATAAAAACCAGCTCACCCTTATCCGAGTACATGGCTACCGGATTGGGCATGGTTTCCATCAACTGCTGCAGCCAGGGACTGCCCGCCGCCGGTTGATCATTGATCTCTGTGCTAGTTTTGGGTTCTGACACGTTACTGCACGCTAACTGCGCCGTCTAATGCTCTGTAGTCCTGGATGGCTGATGCTCGGCCAGACCGCGGCCTCGCCACGGCTTCTCCCGGAAAGACGGACGGGACATCTTTCCAGATATTGTCTAGCTCGCGGGGGCAGGATTCTCTTAGAGGCCAAAAACCTCACTTAAAAAACTTGACTGTAGTGGTGATATTATGAACCACTTTGGGCGGTTTTGTCCATTTATTAACCACAAAACTGTAGTTTCCCAATAAACGGTGTGGTGTTCCGCGTTGACCCAGCAATCAGTACTAATGATAGTGTAACAGCTACCCTTTAAACCGCAAGCGCTCTACTATGTATTTACCGGGACCATCCTCGGGATGGCGGGACATGAATTCTCGCCATAGGCCAAGGCTATCATTACTGCGCCCTTCCATCAGCAAAGCAAATGCCTCTTCCACCTGCGGCAGCCACTGCGGAGCGGGAGCCTGTCCCCTGGCCCAAAGCAATTGATGGACCACCATAGGCTCCGTCATGCCGGGCAGGCGCAACTGATCCAGCGGTCTGAAATAGAACTCTTCCGCACAGGCATCGCGGGTGGCCTGGCTGACTATAATGTCAACGCCGGGAATTTTTTTAGTCACCTCCTCCAAGCGGGAGCCGATGTTTACCGTCTGGCCCACCACCGTATAATCGAAGTATTGCGCGGAGCCCATATTCCCCACGATCATGGGTCCGGTGCTCAGGCCCACTCCCATGCGGAACTGGGGCAATCCCTTTTGAAGCCATTCTTGGTTAAGTTCACTCAAAGCCGCTTGCATGGCCAACGCCGCCCGGCAAGCGCGCAAGGCATGATCAGCTTGAGCAATCGGCGCCCCCCAAAAAGCCATGACCGCGTCGCCCATGAACTTATCCAGCACCCCCTGGTTGCTGAGCACCACCCGGGCCATGCGGTCCAGGTAAGCGTTAAGCTGGCTGGCCACGGCTTCCGGCTCCTGCCGCTCGCAGTATTCCACAAAGTTGCGCACATCGGCAAAAAGGACCGTTAATTCGCGCTTCTCGCCGCCCAGATGCAATTTGGCCGGATCGCGCAGCACTTCGTTTATCACCGAAGGATGTAAGTAGTGCTGAAACGCCTCGCGGATGCCGCGCTTTTCACGCTCTTCGCCCAAATAACGGTAGAGAATAAGCCCCACGCCGACTGCCAGCAAGGCCAACAAGGGATGCAGCACGCTCAACAAATAGCCGCGCAAAAAGGCAACATAGGCAAAACCTATGTAACCAGCGCCCAGCAATAAGCAGGTCGCACCGCCCCACCAGGGGCGCATTGTCCCCATGGCCAGGCTGGCCCCCAGCCCCAGCAGCAACATGGCAGCCAGGGCAGCCTCGCCGGTCCAGCCCGGCTCGCGCAAAAAATCGCTGGTCAGCATGTTGTCCAGCACCTGGGCCTGCAGCTCCAAGGCGGGATGGTCGGGATCATAAGCGGTGGGCTTGGCGTCAAACAAACCTGTGGCCGTGGCGCCCACCAGGACCGTTTTGCCTTGGAATGAGCTCTGCGGGATTTTTCCCTCCAGCACATCCACCGCCTCCAGCGGACGCATGGCGCCGCGCCCGCCGCGAAGGTTTATGCGCAGCCTGCCCCATTGATCGACCGGCAGCTGAAGCCCGTTCAGATCAAGCGGCTGCAAGCCGTGCAGATCCACCTGGGGCCGCGGAAGGGGGTTGCCCAGTTGCAAGGCCAGGCAGACCAGGGCCAGGGAGGGGAAGAGGCGGCCCCGGCAGCGTATCACCAGCGGCATGCGCCGCACCACACCATCCATGTCTGGCAGCACATTGAAAAACCCCGCGCTGGCGGTTTCCGCCAGCAGCACCGGCTGGATTGATTCCGGGGCATAGGCGGTCAGCAAAGGAAATTCCAGGGCTTTCAGGTTGCGGAATCTAACGGCGGGAAAGGCGAAACGAGCGATTGAGGCCATGCGCTCATCGATCTCGTTCTGCGGCAGGTGGCCGATGGATTGCTGACCCATGTGAAAGAACCAGCCCATCACCACCGGGCAGGGGCTTTGGTTTATGGCCCTGGCCAGCACCCGGTCGGGATGAAAGCTTTGTTCCACGTCCTCTTGCCTGAGCGGCCTGCCCTCCTCGGCGGCGCGGACGATCGCCTCGACCGCTTCTGCCGGGTACCTGTGGTCCGGCTCAAAGAAACCTATATCCAGCGCCACCACCTTGGCGCCGCGGGAAGCGATTGCCGACAGCAGTTCGGCCAAGCGCCCGCGGGGCCAAGGCCAACGGCCCAGCCGGTCCAAACTGCGTTCGCCCACGGCAACCACCGAGACTTGGCCCCCGCCGGGTTGAACCGGTCCTCTGGCAATGAAAAAACCGTCCTGAGCTTTCAGCTCCACCAAGTGCAGAACCGGAAGTCA
>CAZDRW010000268.1:0-5479 GCA_964507555.1 uncultured Desulfarculaceae bacterium | reverse complement strand
ATGGTTCCCGACCGATCAGCCAACCACATCATCCACCCAACTCAGCGCCGCGCTTACTTGTGGAAAGCCCAAGGTGCTGGTGAGTAGAATAACCGCGTGCCGAATCTCCTCGGCGGTGGCGCCGGATTCCAAAGCGCGTCGGGCATGGCTATGCACGGCACCTTCCGATCCCTGCGCCGCGGCCGCCGCCAGCTGAATGAGGTGGGCGGGTTTCCCCTGAATGGGGCCTTGTTTGGCGGACAGCTCACCCAGCATTTTAACCGCCTGCATATACTCTGGGTAATCTTGCATTAATTTCTGATAGTGCTTGGGCAAATTGTGCTGGCTCATGAATCACCTCCGGGAATGGCGAGCGCCCATGCGCCAGCCAGGGTTGGCTCTACCTTCGGCAACTTGGCTTGTCTATTTAGTGAACACCCAGTCGTTGGCCTTCACCGCTTCGTGGCATTTAATACAGCCTTTAAGTTTACCCTCCCCCAATATTTTCCCGTCTGCTGCGATCTTGGTCCAATACCAGTCGCCTCCAGCCGGGTTGTAGCCCTTTACTTTATACATGGGAGTGATAACGGCGAGAGTAGTTTTATCTTTAAAATTCTCTTTAACGATGATTGCTCCCGGCGGCATGGGCTTGCCAGCCTTGACCGCTTCCAGAGCCGGACGGTTGATGAAGATCCTCACGTATTTGCCGTGGGGGCTTTTGCCTTCGTACATGCCCTTCATGCCCGGCCACAAAGACCACTTGGTATACGGGTTGGTCTCGTGAATAAAAGCCCAAAACGCTTTGCCTTCGGTGGGCGGCAATTTCCCCTCCGCCATGGCCAGCGCTGACACCATAGTGGTAGCCAGAGCAAGAGCCAGTGCCCATAATAAAATTCCGCCACTGTTTTGCCTCATGCGCGCGCCCTCCCATAAATGAAAACAGGTCTATCTATAAATTGTAACGATTATCGAGTGCGCTGGGAATCGATATATAAATAAAACGGGCTGGCCGGATCGCTCCGGCCGCCCGCCACGATATTTGCGCTTCACAAGCTGATACTTTTCAAGCAGCCAGGCTTGCTCCCAAATCACGGGCCAGTTGGCTAGCCGAAGCCAATCCAGCCTGCGCGTCTTTCGCTTCCACCATGCGCTTGACCAATGCGCTTCCCACGATAACGCCATCCGCCACATTGCCAATGGCGGCCGCTTGCTCGGGCGAAGTGACGCCAAACCCCACGGCCACCGGCAAATCGCCCGCCGCCTGCCGCACTCTTTTAATAGCAGCCAGACGCTCTGGAGGAAGATCCAGCACGCCACCCGTCACGCCATACATCGAAACATAGTAGAGAAACCCGCGGCACGCCTCCAGGACGATCTGTAAGCGCCTCTCACTGGTACCCGGCGTTACAAGAAAGATCGTATCAAGGTCATTTTGCCTGGCCGAACTAATCCAGGGGCCGGCTTCCTCGGGCGGCAAATCGGGCACGATCACTCCAGCTACTCCGGCCCCTGCCGCTTCCCGGGCAAAGCGCTCAAGGCCCATCGCAAGCATTGGGTTGTAATAAGTCATGAGCGCCAAAGGCGCACTAATTACTTTCTTCAGAGACGCAGCCATTTCAATAACTCCGATAGGGGTAACGCCCGCATCTAAAGCCTGTTTGCTGGCTGCTTGGATTACCGGCCCATCCGCCACCGGATCACTAAAGGGAACCCCTATTTCAATAATATCCGCACCGCCCTCATCCAGGGCCTTGATGAGTCTGGCGCAGGCATCCATATCCGGGTGGCCGCCTGTGACATAAGGGATAAACGCCGCGCGGCCTTGGGACTTGGCATTTTGAAATGCTTGACTAATGGTCATCATGATTGCTCCTCGATAAATCTGGAAACATGCGCAACGTCCTTATCGCCTCTGCCGGAAAGGCATACCATGACGATAGCCTCCTTGGGCAAGCTGGGAACCACGTCACAGAGATATGCTATGGCGTGCGAACTTTCCAGGGCTGGAATAATTCCTTCAATGCGGCAGAGGAGCTGGAAAGCGGCCACGGCCTCCGTATCAGTCACTGCGGTGTAACGCACTCTGCCCAATTCCTTCAGGAAACTATGCTCCGGTCCCACCCCCGGGTAATCCAAACCGGCAGCGATGGAATGCGCCTCGGTTATCTGGCCGTGCTGGTCCTGCAAAAGATGCATGTAAGCTCCGTGCAACACGCCAGGCTTACCCGCGCTCAAGCTAGCCGCATGCTTACCGGTTTCCAAGCCATGGCCCGCAGCCTCTACGCCAATCAATTGCACTGGGTCATCCCGGAAAGCATGAAACAACCCCATGGCGTTTGAGCCCGCGCCCACGCAGGCCACAGCCATATCGGGCAAACGCCCTTCGCGCTCCAATATCTGAGCCTTGGCCTCCCGGCCAATCACCGCTTGGAATTCGCGCACCATTAAGGGATAAGGATGGGGTCCGATGACGGAGCCCATGATGTAGTGCGTGCTGGCAACGTTGGTCACCCAGTCGCGGATGCCTTCGTTAACAGCATCTTTTAAGGAACAGCTCCCCGATTCCACCGGCGCTACCGTAGCGCCCAACATCTGCATGCGGATCACATTGGGCGCCTGGCGCTCAATGTCCAAGGTGCCCATGTAAATGACGCACTCCATGCCCATGAGCGCGGCGGCGGTGGCAGTGGCCACGCCATGCTGGCCTGCTCCGGTTTCAGCAATTATGCGGCGCTTACCCATGCGCTTCGCCAACAGTACCTGGCCTAAAGCGTTGTTAATTTTGTGCGCTCCGGTGTGCGTCAGGTCTTCCCGTTTCAGAAAAATGCGCGCCCCGCCTAATTTCTTGCTGAGCCTTTTGGCTTCATAAAGCGGCGTCTCACGGCCGGCATAATCCCTTAACAACATCTGCAACTCAGCTTGGAATACCGCGTCAGTCCGGGCGGCAATGAACGCGGCTTCCAGTTCCTCCAAAGCCGGGATTAACGTCTCGGGCACATAGCGCCCACCGAAATCGCCAAACCGGCCAGCCTCAGTTGGCAGCCCCTGCAGCGGATCTGGCATTTTTGATAAAGTTTGCAATTTTGTCATGGTCTTTTCTCCCTGGTTCCCGCTCTACACCGCTGGACACATCCACCGCGTAGGGTTTTACTTGATCAATGGCCTGCGCCACGTTTTCCGGACCGAGGCCGCCGGCCAGTATTACCAGCCTTTGGCGGGCAAGCTCACGGGCCCGCAGCCAGTCACACTGCTTACCGGTTCCGCCCCTCAATGTTGGATCGTATGCATCCAAGAGCAGGGCAGCTTCGGGAAGCTCTGATATGGGTTTTCCATTCAAACGCAGAGCTTTGATAACTCCCGGCCCTAGAGCCTTGATATACTCTGCGTCCTCTTCGCCGTGCAGTTGCACTGCATCCAATCCGCAATAGTCGCGTATTCTCCGCAGATGGGTTAGCGGAGCGTTAACGAATACGCCAACTTTGGAGATGAAAGGCGGCAGCTGATTTGTAATCTCCCTCGCCTTTTCAGGACTTATACGTCTTGGGCTTTCTGCGAACACAAAGCCCAAGGCATCTGCCCCCAGGTAAACAGCAGCATTGGCATCAATAAGATTGGTAATCCCGCAAATTTTAATTTTCACGGCGTACCTCCATTTCCATTGATCATGGCCCGGATTACCGCGGCGGGATCTTTCGCTCTCATCAAGCTGGTCCCGACCAAAAATGCATCCAAACCACCATCCCGCAGACGGGCCACATCATCTGAGCTGCTCACGCCGCTTTCCGCCACCACCGTGATACGCTTCGGAATAAGCGGCCTAAGCTCTAAACTTGTGGCCAAATCAACCTTCATATCTTTTAAGTTCCGGTTATTGACACCCACCAGATCGGGTTCCAGTCCAAGCACCGCTTCCAACTCCGGCCGATCATGCACTTCTATTAACGGCGCCATTCCAAGCTCCCTGACGCATTCATACAATTCAATCATCTGCTCCGATCCAAGCGCCGCCGCGATCAACAGGATCGCGTCGGCACCGGCTGCACGTGCTTCATAAACCTGCGCCGGGCTGATTATGAAATCTTTGCGCAAGACTGGTAGGCCGCAGGCGTCTCGAGCCTGTTGCATGTCTTGCAGGGAACCGCCAAAAAATGCCGCATCGGTCAAGACGGAAAGCGCCGCCGCGCCACCCGCTTCATACGCTAGGGCCCTTAAAATTGGATCCACTTCCTTGGACAACCTGCCTGCCGAGGGAGATGAGCGTTTTATTTCAGCAATTACCGCATAGCCAGATCGGGCCCGTAAAGCGGCCAGAAAATCCCGGGCAGGCGGAGCATCCATCGCTTGATTCCGTAGTTGGCCCAGCGAAGCCCTTTGCAAAAGCAAGGAGACCTCCTCGCGCTTTTTAGCGAGAATCCTGGTTAGCACGTCTTGGCTCACCTGAATCCTCCCTAGGCCTGCGCCACTTGCATGACTGGAGCGTTGGCCAAAGCCTGTAATGCCTGCAGCCTGGCCAGGGCCGCGCCACTGTCAATAGACTTGGCCGCCAGAGTCACGCCCTCGGGAAAATCATCAGCCTTACCAGCCGTCACCAGAGCGGCAGCAGTGTTCATGAGCACCATGTCGCGGCGGGCGCCGGATTCCCCTGCCAGCACAGCCAAGGTTTGTTCTCGGTTGAGTGCGGTATCGCCGCCTTTGATCTCTTCTAATCCAGCGCGACGAAGGCCCATGTCTTCAGGTGCAATGACAAACTCCGTCACTATGCCGTTGGAGAGGTGTGCGATATGAGTGCTGCCGGTGACAGTCACTTCATCCAAACCACCTTCGCCGTGCACCACCATGGCGCTTTCCGCGCCCAGCCGCGCCAACACTTCCGCCAAGGGTCGCACCAACCGCTGGCTGTAAACCCCCACCAAGAGCACAGTGGCGCCAGCTGGATTGGTCAAAGGACCCAGTAAGTTAAAAATGGTGCGCAGACCGATTTCGCGGCGGGGCCCAATGGCGTGGCGCATGGACTTGTGCAGCATCGGTGCGAAAAGGAAACCGATGCCCGCCTGATCCACGCAATCGCCGACACGTTGCGGATCCAAATCCAAAGGCACCCCTAAAGCCTCTATCAAGTCGGCGCTCCCGCAGGAACTGCTTACCGCCCGGTTGCCATGCTTGGCCACCTTCAGCCCGCAGCCGGCCACGACGAATGCCGTGGTGGTGGACACATTAAAGGTCCCGGATCCATCGCCACCCGTTCCAGCGGTATCGATTAACGCCTCTCCCGATGTCCGGGCACTCGTGGGCACTTGGCAAACCTTGGCCCGCATTACTTTTGCCGCGCCAGCGATTTCCTCCACGGTCTCACCTTTCATGCGGAGCGCTATCAGCAGAGCGCCAATTTGAGCGGGCGTGGCCTTGCCTTCCATGATTTGGTCCATGGCCTCTATCATTTCAGACTCGCTTAAGTGATTTCCGCCAACCGCCTTTGCAATGACTTTACGAATCACGTGAA
>CAZDRW010000267.1:0-5482 GCA_964507555.1 uncultured Desulfarculaceae bacterium | reverse complement strand
CTTATTTCACCAAAGTAGGGGTGGACAACCGCCCCCGGAGGGTAAGCCATGACTCAGGATTTGGGAGACCGCCCCTGGTATGGGGATTGGCCGCAGGGCGTCCCCAAGATCGTAGACATTCCCGAGGTGGGCCTGGGAGACCTGTTGCGCGAAACTGCCCAGCGCTACCCTGAACGCAAGGCCATCATATTCCTGGACTCGGTCATCACCTACAAGCTGTTGGACGACTACGTCGACCGTTTCGCCACGGCGCTCAGCAACCTGGGCATAAAAAAGGGCGACGTGGTGGCCATGATGCTGCCCAACTCCCACCAATTCGTGATCGCCTTTTTCGCCTGCCAACGCTTGGGAGTCACCGCCACGGCCATCAACCCCACCTACAAACCCCTGGAGATCAAGCACCAGCTCAACGACTCCGGGGCCAAGGCCTTCATCTGCCTGGATTCGGTGTTCGAAGCGCCGGCCAAAGTGCTGCAAGATACCAAGGTCAAGCACCTGATCGGCACCAACGTGGTGGACGTGTGCGGGTTCTCGCCCATCAAGGTGATGCTGGGCAAGCTTTTGAAAAAAATCCCCAGCGGCCAGATGCCAGCCAATACCATCCAATTCAAGGACATGCTGAAAACTGCGCCCAATGTTCCCCAGGTCAAGATCGACCCGAATAACGACCTGGCCGTGCTGCAATACACCGGCGGCACCACCGGCACCCCCAAGGGCGCCATGCTCACCGCGCGCAACTTGGTGGCCAACGCGGTGCAGCTTAGATCCTGGCTGGGCGAGCAGGGCCAGGCGGACAATCTGGGCTTCGTGGGCATCCTGCCCCTGTTCCACGTGTTCGCCATGACCTGCTGCATGACCATCGCGGTCACCACCGGCTCTTTCCAGCTGCTCTTCCCCCAGCCGCCGAATTCAATGCACGAGTGGGCAGCCCAGCTAGAGAAATGGGGCAAGGGTTCGCAGCTGATCATGGCCGGGGTGGCGGTGCTCTACAACAAGATCAACAACACGCCGGGCCTGGAAAAATACGATCTCTCCTGCTTGGTGCGCGGGCTCTCCGGCGCAGGGCCCTTACCCCGGGACGTGCAGCTCACCTTTGAAAAGAAATTCAACTGCAAGATCGTGGAGGGCTACGGCCTCTCAGAATCCTCCCCGGTGACCCACGCCAATCCCTTTGTGCTGCGCGAGGGCGCCGAGCGGGTCATGGGTTCCATCGGCCTTCCCATCCCCAACACCGACTGCAAGATCATGGACCTGGAGACCGGCGAAAAGGAACTGCCCTTGGGCAAAGAGGGCGTTGGCGAGCTATGCATAAAGGGTCCCCAGGTCATGAAGGGCTACTTCAACCGGGAGGACGAGACCGCCCGCACCTTAAGGGACGGCTGGCTCTACACCGGCGACATCGCCTACGTCGACGAGCGCGGTTGGGCCTTCATCATGGACCGGGCCAAGGACATGGTGAAACACAAGGGCTACAGCGTGTTCCCCAAGGAAGTGGAGGACTACATGTTCTCCCATCCCCAAATCCTGGAGGTGGCGGTTATCGGCCTGCCCCATCCCAAGGTGGGCGAGATATTGAAGGCCTTCGTGGTGCTGCATCCCGAGCAAAAGGGCCAGGTCTCCGAGCAGGAGATCATTGACTGGTGCAAGGAAAACATGACGCATTACAAGGTGCCCTCCATCGTGGAATTCCGCGAGGAATTGCCAAAGACCATGGTGGGCAAGGTGCTGCGCCGGGTGCTCAAGGAAGAAGAGCAGAAAAAGTCGGCTTAGCCAACCTATCTAGCAAAACCGGGGGAGAGGCGTCCACCTACAAGGGCTGCCTTTCCCCCGGACCTTTTCCAAGCCGCCTAGATGCCGCGCGCGCTATAATCCAAACATGCCAAGCGAACTGGGCCTGTACATCCACCTGCCTTTCTGCGCCTCGCGCTGCCCCTATTGCGACTTCTACGCCCTGCCCTTTGAGCCCGGCCCGGCCCGCCGCCTGCTTAAATCCCTGCACGCTCACCTGGAGCGCATCGCGCCTTTGGCCGGCGGGCGCAAGCTGGCCAGCCTTTACCTAGGCGGCGGCACGCCCAGCATGTGGCCCACGCAGCATTTGGCCGGGCTTATAGAGGCGGCCCAACACCTCATTGGCCTTGAACCCGGCGCCGAAGTCTCTCTGGAGGCCAACCCTGGAACCTTGAGCGCGGCCAAGCTCGACTCCCTGCGCCGCGCCGGCGTCAACCGGCTCAGCCTGGGCGCACAGAGCTTCGACCCTAAGCTCCTCGACGCCCTGGCCCGAAGGCACACCCCGGAGCAAACCGTGCGGGCCTTTGGCCAGGCCCGGCAGGCCGGCTTTGACAACCTGAGCCTGGACCTGATCCTGGGCCTGCCCGGCCAGGACATCGAGCTGGCAACGCACGACGTGATAAAGGCCCTGGATTTGGAGCCAGAACATCTCTCGCTTTACGAGCTGACCTTATCACCCGAAACGGACTTCGGACGGCGCTATGCAAAGGGGAAACCGCCTCTGCCGGACGAGGACCAGATGGCAGAAATGGAGGAGCGCACCCGGGAGCTTATCCAAGCTGCCGGCCTGGGACGCTACGAGGTTAGCAATTTTGCGCGGCCGGGCCGGGAATGCCGCCACAACCAGTCCACCTGGCGCGGGGGCGATTACCTGGCCCTGGGCCCGGGCGCGCACGGCCATCTGGCGGGAACCCGCTGGGCTTGGCTGGCGGACGCGGAGGCTTATGCCGAAGCCGTAGCGCAAGGCCAAGAACCTCTCGCCTTTCGCGAGGTGCTTTCAGCCAAGAGCCGCGGCTTGGAGCTTTTCATGCTGGGACTGCGCACCACCCGAGGCGTGGACCTGACTGCAGTGGACCGCTTGCTGGACGGCGGGCTGGAGCGGCAGTGGGGCCGCGCCCTGGCCGCGATCGAGGCTTGGGGCTGGGCCCAGCGCCGCCAGCGCCGGCTGATCCCCACCTCAAGGGGGCTCGACATGGCCGATGCGGCAGCGGCGCTTTTCGCCTGAGTAAAAATGAAAGGCCCCCCGCTGCCTGCGAGGGGCCTTGATCAATTTGTCTGGGGAGCCTAGGCGTTCTCGTATTCCGGCTTTTCCCTGATCTGGCCCAGCACCACCACAGTGACGCCGGCCTGGCGGGCAACATCCTCGTTGCTATCCTTTAATAGCTCGGCGGCTGCCTCCAAGGCCTCTCCCGCCTTGAGGTTGGCCAAGGCGGTCAAGCAGGCCTTGCGAACGTTGGGATCGCGGTCCCTGAGGCCCTTTACCAAGGGCTGCACCAACTCCTCCTGGCGCAGGCGGGTGTTGCCCAAGGCGATGGCCGCCACCCGGCGCACCTCGGAGTCTTTGTCGCCCAGGCAATCGCCCAAGGCGCCCAAGGCCCGGCGGTCCTTGATGTGGTTCAGGGCGATCACCGCCTCCTTGCGCACTGCGGCGTCGGAATCCTCCAAAAGCTCCACCAGCTTGGGCACCGCCTTTTCCTCGCGCAATTTGCCCAGGCAGGCTGCGGCGGTACGCCTAATGGCGGCATCGGAATTTTGCAACAATTCCACCATGCGCTCGCTGCCAGCGGTTGATTCCAGGTTGGCCAGCCCCACCATGGCGGCCGAAAGTAAGGTGGCCTGATCCGATCCCAAGGCGGCCAATAGCGCTTCCTGGGTCACCTTGGGGCTTAGCTGATTGATGGCCACCGCCGCGGCGTGAGCCACTTCGGGATGGGTTTCCTCGCTGTCATCGGAGGGAGCCTTGCCCTTGCCGGCGGCGGCGGCCAGCATCTTGCCGCGCAACTCCGCGTCCGAGGTCTTCAGAAGCCGCCGCAAATATGGCAGCGCGCCCGCGGCGTTTATGCGGCCCAAAGCCCTGGCCGCCTCGGCCTGCACTTGCCAAGCCTTATGGCCCAGGGCCTTTAAAAGCCCGCGTTCCCCTTGGGCCAGGCCCAAGGAGCCGGCCATGAAGCAGGCCGCCCTTAAGATATTGGGATCCTCCGAATCCAGCGATTCCAGCACGATCTGGCTCACGTTGTCAGCCATGGAAGCCTCTCCTTGAAAAGCATACCCATCCCCCAGGGGCTAAGAGGCTGAGCAGACCAAAAACTATTTTTACAACATCTTACGCTAGAACCGTTAAAAAAAAAGCGATTTCCACGGTCCCGGCTTGCTTCCGGCCCGCGCAGCGGCTGATAATGAAACCCTGTAATGGCCCCGCGCAGCATGCGCCACCGGGCGAATCGAACCATAAGCGCCTTTATAAACAGCTTAGCAAACGGGACAGGACCCGAGAAAGGCCAAAGCGTGCTTTGCAAGCATTAGGTTTTATAAACGCCTTTGATGAACTGGCCGACGCGGACCAGCGCATCGGCCGCAAGGTGGCTAACTACGGCCTGGTCACAGCCCTATTGGAGCACAGCAGCGCTGATGAGCTGCATTTTTATCTGCCTTTTCAAAACGCGGTCAAACCGTTCGAGAAAAGCTACGGGCCCTGGCTGAAAAAGGCGCCCAACCCGGAACGGGTGCGGCTGCTGCCCGCCCTCAAAATGCCGGTAGCACTCACCCGGGTGGATTACTTGGCCATGCACGCCGCGGAACTGGACCGCTATTTCCCCGAGCTGTGCCATCTGCGCAACCGCTGGTCCGCCCGGCCATTCCCCATAACCTGCACCACCCATACGCTCAGCTATTGGTCCACCCAGGTGCGCAACCTGTACAAGCTTTTACCCGGCCCCCTGCCTTTTGACGCAGTGTTTTGCACCAGTCGGGCCGCCCAAGAGCACTTGCAGGCGGCCTTCGAGGCGGCCGCGGCCGAGCTGCGCGGTTTGGGCATGCAAGGCGCGGGCTATGCCGGCCGTCTGGAGGTGGTCCCCTTGGGCGTGCACAGTGCAGACTTCCAGGGCCGTGATAAAAGCCAGGCACTGGTGCGCTTGAATCTGGCGCCCGGCCCGCTGACCCTGCTCTGCCTGGGCCGTTTGCGGCCCTCGGACAAATACGACCTGCTGCCTGTTTTAGGCGTGGTGCGCCAGTTGGCTGATAGCTTTGACCTGCGCCTGATTTTGGCCGGCGGCGAATCGAAGCGTTATGGCCAGGACTTGCTTAAAGCGGCTGAAGAACTGGGCCTGGGCGGCAAGGTGCATCTGTTCGCTGACTTTGACAGCCAAATCAAGCCCGATCTCTATGCGGCGGCGGACGTGTTCATCTCGCCGGCCGACAACCTGCAGGAGACCTTCGGCCTCACGATTTTGGAGGCCATGGCTGCAAACCTGCCGGTGGTGGCCAGCGATTTCAGCGGCTACCGCGACCTGGTGCTGGAGGGCGAAACCGGGTTTTTGATTCCCACCCTGGGTCCGGCCGACACCGGGCTGATCGATGCGGGCTGGCCCATCTTGGCCGAGTTCACCTGCGCCTTGCAGATGTCCCAGCGCACCGCCCTGGATCTGGGGATATTGCGCTCCAAGCTGGAGACGCTTCTTGGCGATCCGGAACTGCG
>CAZDRW010000266.1:0-5500 GCA_964507555.1 uncultured Desulfarculaceae bacterium | reverse complement strand
TAGCCTAACTTCAATAAAATATACAGCCATATGTCTATTCCGCACTAGGGTATATGCTGGAGGCGGTGTTTTGGAGAACCTGCTTCTGCGCCTGGAACACAGCATCGTTGCCTGATCTCAAGATTAGAGTTTCCGTGCGTTTTTTATCCTTTACCTTGGCAAACCACCCCACATGCGATGTTCCAGAAGGCTCGCGAAGGCTTGGGGATGATTTTTGTGATACGCGTTTAGAATTACACGCAGATGGCTTCCTCTACCTATCACAAGGTCCTTAAAGGTATCCTAACCTTCCATACCATCGCATGTGGGGTGCTGTACTTGAATGAATGAAGAAAAAGCTAACGAATAAACTATCTAAAATATGACTGCATCCAATTAGGATATTTTTTCTTTGGATGGGGGGGCCGGGAGGAAACCTTTCTTTTTACGAAAAGGAGGGATTTCCCCCGGGGAAAACCGCTTGTGTCACTTAATAAGCATGTAGAAATGACCAGCCAATAAATCTACCCATAGCCCAATTAACAACCGGGCTTAGCGCATGGGCTTGGTGCGGTATATCAGAACCCCGATGGAGGCGGCCAAAAGCACCGTCACCGCCGCCACCACGCTGAACACCTGAGAGATGCCCCAGTCGGCCGCCACCTTCCCGGCCACGATCACCGCCACCGAGCCCACCCCGAAGGTGAGCACGAACTTGGCGCCGTAGGCCGAGTGCTTGAACGCCGGCGGGCTTAAGCGGGCCACCAGGGTGTTTTCCATGGGCTGCATGCCCAAAAGGAAGAACAAATAGACCAGGCTGGCCGCGAAAAGGGGCAGTTCCGCGGTCCAGGCCATGATGAGCACCGCGGGCAGGCTTATGGCGTGGAAGATCAGATAGCCCCAGCGCGGGTCGAACCTCTCGCCCACCCGGCCGCCGCAGTATTGCCCCACCGCGCCCACCACGAAGATGATGGAGGTGAGCATGGTGGCCACCAGGTTGCCGGAAACCCCGGCCCAGCCCAGGCCGCGCACCCACTCCGCCACAAACGGGGTCTTCAGCTCGAAAAGGGCCGGCAAGGTGACGGTGGTGCAGCGGTAGGCGAAGCCGCCCAGCATCATGGCCACCAAGAGGATGAGGAACGGCACCCATAAGCCATTGGCCGAGCGCGCCTCCTGGCCCTGGGCCCGGGCAGGCTCATCCACCCGCATCACGACCATGCTGACCAGGCCCGCGAAGTTCAAGAGGGCCAGCACTATATAGGCCGCCCGGGCGCCCCAGAACCAGAACACCAGGCCGGTGACTAAAGGCGCCGTGGCCAGGCCCAGGTTGCCGAAGATGCCGTTATAGGCCATGCCCATGCTAACCCGCTCCACGCCCCGGGCGATGAGCCCCAGGCCGGCCGGGTGGTAGATGCCGGAAAAAAGGCCGATGCCGCCCAGGCACAGGGACAGCGCCCAGGGTGAGTCGATGAAAAAGGCCGCGCCCAGGCCGCAGAGGCCCGCGCCCAGAAAAAAGAGCATCATCATGGGGCGCGCGCCCACCCGGTCGGTGGTGAGTCCCCAGGGCAAGGCGGTGATGCCGAACAGGAGGTATTGCCAGAAGCTGAGTTCCAGGGTCTGGGCCATGGAAAGGTTCAGTATCTTGGACAGCGGTATCACCAAAGCCGGGAATACCAGCATGTTGAAGTGGCTCATGAAGTGGCCGAAACAGGTGACGGTCAATATGCTGCGTTCTTTAGGATTCACCGCGCCAAGCCTCCGTTTAGGGAATCAGTCCTAAAAGTTACCCCCGCGCCTGCCATTGCGCAAGCCAAAGGCTTTGCCAATCCGGCCAAGAGGAGTAGAATCAAGCCAAATATTCCTCTTTCATAAGTGATTGTTACGCATGGCGAAAGAGCCCCGACATCCGCCCGCCTGGCTTTCCTGGTCCGTGTGGGGCATCGGCGCCCTGTTCTACCTGATGGGGTTCTACCAGCGGGTGGCCCCGGCGGTGATGACCCAGGAGTTGATGCGCGACTTCGACCTGGCCGCGGCCGGGTTGGGCAATTTGAGCGCTTTCTATTTTTATTCCTACGTGGCCATGCAGATCCCCACCGGCCTCCTGGCCGACGCCTGGGGGCCCCGCCGCCTTTTAAGCCTGGGCGCGGTGGGCGCCGCGGCCGGCGCCATGGTGTTTGCGCTCTCCAATAGCCTGGCCTGGGCCGAGGCCGGCCGCTTTCTCATCGGCGGATCGGTGGCGGTGGCCTGGGTGGTACTCCTTAAGGTGGCCACCCACTGGTTCACGCCGCGGCTCTTCGCCACGGTCTCAGGCGTGGCGCTCTTGTGCGGGGTGCTGGGCGCGGTCACCGCCGGCACGCCTCTAAGGCTTTTGATCGACGTTTTCGGTTGGCGCGGAGTGATGCTGGCCTCGGGAATCGTCACCCTGGGCATCGGCGCGGCCACCTGGCTCTGGGTGCGGGACGACCCCTCAGCCCGGGGCTACGCCAGCCACGCGCTTTATTCCACCGAGGCCGACCAGGCCGCTAAGCCGGGCCTTCGCGGCATGCTGGCGGGCCTGGGCAAGGTCTTCGGCTATCGCAACACCTGGCTTCTCTTCCTGGCGCCCGGCGGCATGGTGGGTCCGGTGCTGGCCTTCGCAGGCCTGTGGGGGGTGCCTTTCCTGAAGGCCCGCTACGGCCTGCCCCAGACCGAGGGCGCGGCGGTCTGCTCACTCATGATGGTGACCTGGGCCCTGGGCAGCCCCATCCTGGGCGGGCTCTCGGACCGCATAAACCGGCGCAAGCCCTTGTTCGTGGCCGGCGGCGCGGTGAGCCTGGTCTGCTGGGCGCTCATGATCTACGTGGGCAGCTTGCCGCTTTGGGCCTTCGTGGCTTTGGCCGGAGTGGCCGGCTTCGCCTGCGCCGGCATGATAATCGGCTTCGCGTTCGCCAAGGAATCGGTGCCATCCCATCTGGCCGGCACCGTGTCCGGCCTGGTCAACATGGGCGTGATGCTGGGCCCCACCCTCTTGCAACCGGCCATCGGCTATGTGCTGGATCTGCGCTGGACCGGGGGCCTGGACCGCGGCGCCCGCGTCTATGACCCGGCCGCCTATCAGACCGCCTTTTCGCTGATGCTGATCTGGGCGCTGGCCTGCGTGGTGTGCCTGGCGTTTACCCGCGAAACCGGCTGCCGCCAGATGCGGGCCGACGGATCGCTGCAATGATCGGGTTTTACTTTTTTCCCGCGCCCAGCCTGGGTTATATATGATAGCGCTAAAGGGAGCGCGGCCTTTGGCGCCCGCTCCCCGGCCTTGGGTCCTTTTAGAAAGCGAGGGTCTTGGTGCTTAAGCTATTGAGAATATTGGCCGCCGCCTTGATGCTCATCGCGGCGGGCTGCGGCGGGGTTGATTTCCAGAACGTGGATTTCAACCTGCCCGACGATAGCTCGGGACCTGATTACGGCGCGCCCACGCCTTGAATCAGTGGAATTTATATTACCGCTATCTAGAAAATTATTTTAGGGAGCTGGCCGCCGCCCGTTTAAAACTACTCATGGTTTGGCCGTTCAAACGCCAAGCAGATAATCAGGAATTAAATAGAAAAATGAACAAAATATTCGTGGCAAAACCCAAGCTATTTATGTGCTCTTCCGCTCGGCAGATAACCAGGCTCTTGAGCCCTGCTTTATCGTCAAAAACCGGCAAAGCGCTCTGCGGGCATTTGGAGCGCCCTGCCATTATTGAATAAAATTGATTGCGCATCCTTATTACATAATTGTCGTGCCAGCAATATTTCTGGGTAATTGATTATTTAAGCTCCTGACAATATATTTGACTGAGTTGGCTATAAATGATGCCGGTATCTACATTGTGATAACAAATAATATTCCAAAGTATACATGGACCCTTCTTGGTAAAAATTGGGCGTGCTATTTTCTCTGCGACTCATGTTTTCAAGTGATCGCCATATTTCAAAAGCGCCATTCAGTTGCCACTTTATGTTTTGTGGGTAGACATTACATGATCTCTTTAACTTTTCTTTTTTCGTTGTTGGCTTGCCATGCGTGACCGCATCTGGATATCAGCCGACCTAGGCAATGGCCAGACCTACCAGGCCCTGCACCGCTGGCTTGCGTCCCGGGATGCCAAGGAATGCGGCGGCGGCCTGTTCACCCTTTTCTATGAATATCAGCGCGAACTCGTAAGCGAACTCAAGAACGAACTGGCCGAGTTGCTGCGCCCGGATCCCGGCGACCGCATATACCTGATATACAAGGACCCGGAGGACGGCGAGGTCACCGGACTGTTCCTCTTTGGCGAGCGCGGACCTTCGCCCTGGCACAAAACCCACTAACGCCCTAAATTCGCGGGCAGTCGTTCGGGGGGGGCACCCTGAGCGGCATTTTCGTGCTAAAGTACAGGTGATCGCGACAAGCAAAACGGCTGCGTCTCACAAGGCGCGGCCCGGTACCATCCCCATAACCCCATAAACCACCAGGCGTTAACATGCCCACTGATTTCGTCCACTTACATTGTCACACCGCCTATAGCCTCCTAGACGGAGCCATCCGGCTGCCCGATCTCATGCATAGGGCCCAGGAGCTGGGCATGGGGTCTGTGGCCATAACCGATCACGGCAACATGTTCGGGGCGGTCAACTTCTTTCTTAAAGCCAAGGCCGCGGGCTTAAAACCCATCATCGGCTGCGAGATGTACGTGGCGCCGGGCGACCGCCGCCAGCAGGAATCCCGCCCCGGGGTGCCGGTGGCCCACCATCTGGTGCTTCTGGCCAAAAACCTGAAGGGCTACCAGAACCTGGTGCGCATGGTCTCGGCTGGCTATCTGGAGGGCTTTTACTACAAGCCCCGCATCGATATGGAGCTATTGAAGGAGCATCACGAGGGCCTCATCGCCCTCTCCGCCTGCCTGCAAGGTAAGGTGCCCAGCCTTTTGCTCACGGACCAGGAGGACAAGGCCCTGGAAGCGGCCAAAGAGCTAGCCCAGATCATGGGGCCGGATAACTTCTTCATTGAGCTGCAGGACGCGGGCATCCCCGAGCAAAAGAAGATCAACCCCGGGCTCATCGAAATTGCCAAGCAGGCGGGCCTGGGCGTGGTGGCCACCAACGACTGCCATTTCCTCCTCAGGGACCATCACGAGGCCCACGACGCCCTCCTGTGCATCCAGACCGGCAAGACCCTGGCCGACGCCGACCGCATGCGCCTGCAACCCGAGCTCTACTACAAGAGCGGCGACGAGATGGCCGAGCTTTTCGGCCAGGTGCCGGGCGCCATTGAAAACAGCCTGGAGATCGCCAAGCGTTGCGAGCTGGAGCTGCCGCTGGGCAACTTGCGCTTCCCGGTCTATCCCCTGGATAACGGCGAAACCGCCGAGGACCGCCTGCGGGCCATGGCCCGCAAAGGCCTGGACCGGCGCTACCGCGAGTTCGAGCGCCACGGCATCGAGATAGATAAGCAGGTATACGAGGACCGCCTAACTTACGAGCTGGGCATCCTGGTGCAGAAGGGCTTCGCCGGCTAT
>CAZDRW010000265.1:0-5500 GCA_964507555.1 uncultured Desulfarculaceae bacterium | reverse complement strand
GCCAACGACCCTCGCGGACGTACTTGCCGTTCTCATCCAGCCAAATGGGGAGGCCCCATTTTTCGAACAGGTGAACGGAGCTGTCCACGTGGCGGGCGATGTTGTACACCAGGTCGTCACGGGCGATGCCCATAAGGTCCTGGCGGACGTATTTGATGTAGTCTTCCAGCGGGTTGTCACCGGCGCCATAGCCGATGTACTCGTTGATGGCGGAAAGGCCCATGGCCACGGCGCCAGAGCGCACGGGGGTAGCCTTGTCAACCATGGTTACCTTTAGGCCGTTCTTCTTGGCCCAATAGGCAGCCTCCACGGCACAACCGCAAGCACTCATGCCGCCGCCGCAGATAAGCAGGTCAGTTTCGACCACTACGGTTTCCCAATTTGCCATTCTTTTTTCCTCCTCCTCATAACATGAGGGCAATAAATCGTCTTTAGCGACAGCCTAGGTTTAGATCGTGGGCATCTTGTCCGTGCCGGCCGATTTCGGCTCGGTCATCAGATTGACGCTGTTGATGTCGCCATCGCCCTCGTCATAGCCGCCCAGAGGCTGAGCGCTGCCCTCAGCATTGGTCCGGATGGGGAACTTGAACCGTTTCACGGCGCCGTCGCGGAACTTCACGGTCCACATAATGTCCTGGGAGCCGCGGAGGGGCACACAGGAAGCGCCCATGGGTACGAAGTCGGCGTAGCCGCGCACGTCAACCGCCTGCTGCGGGCAGATCTTGACGCAGTTATAGCACTCCCAGCACATGCTGGGATCGCGGTTGAAAGCCTTCATTTCGCCGTAACCCATCGACCCGTCCTTGTCCAGGAGCATCAGGTCGTTCGGGCAGATGTACATGCAAGCAGTCTTGTCTTGACCCTTGCAGCCATCGCACTTTTCCACCATTACGAAGCTTGGCATTCAGTTTCCTCCGTTGGATTGTGGTTGCAATTTTTTTTCACAACCTGATGACTTGGTTGCAGGGCCTAACCTTAATGAAGCCCCAAACCATTGTCCTCGCACTCTTTCCTAACACCTCCTTGGAACTTTAAGGGTTCCTAAAACTTTACAGGCAGCCGTGGCCCACCATTCTGGCCGATTCGGCTGTAAACATCGTTTGTGCGGGTTGGAACAATCTATCTAGTTCCTACACCCTCAAGCTGAGCAGGTCACCCCGCATATGGCCAGGGCGCCGACTTTGCCTCCCTGCCGGCCTAGCGGTAAGCTCCGCCCGCCGTCAAATCATTGGGGATTTTCGAACAACTTTTTAACCCAGCCCTACTAGAGTTGTCAAGAAAAATTGTAAATTACATCACAAGCTGGCCACGGCTCAGGGCCCAAGCCGCGCCCGCCGGCACAATCATCTGAATTATTTAGTTTATTTCCGGTAAAGTCATTATGAGCATTTATTGATAATTATGAATTACTTTGGCTAACTAGAGTTAATAACTTTCGCTATGCGAAATACGGTGTGGGCACCCATTGCACTTATATATCATCTAATGTTCGCCAGCTTTTTCTTGAAAAAAGTTGAGTCCTTTTCAAGAAGTAGCAGTGTCTTTGGCTGAATCGGTTTCGGCCGGCTTACGCCGGCGCCGGGGCCTGCGGCGGCGCGTGCGGCGTTTGGGTTTGGCATCCTGATCGCTCGCCTCCGTTTCCGGTGCGGGCTTTGCGCCAGCGGGCTCTGGGGAAGCCGCCTGCTCGACTGATTGTACCATGGCATCAGGGGGAGGCGCTTGCCCTTGCTCGGATTGCTGCTCGGGCGGCTTCTTGCGGCGCGGTGGGCGCCTGCGCTTGCGGGGCGCTTTGGCCGGGGGCGGGGCCTGTTCCTTGGCTTCAGGCGTCTGAGGCTTGGGCGCTGCCTCCCGGGGCTGGGCGGCTGCCGCCGGGGCCGACGCCTCCGCCTCTGGAGCGGGAGAGGCCTGCGGCAAGGGCCAGGCAGGCTCGCACCTATCCAAGACAACTTCCTCGGGGCCCAAGCCGGGAGCGGCTGCTATCTCCAATACCACTCCGCTTTGGGCTTCCAAGCGGGCCAGTTCCGCCCTTTTGGCGTTGGCCAGGTAATGCGCGGTCTCCGGAGCCAGCGACACTTTCAGCGCCTCGCCGCACCCTTTGCCGAGTTTACGCTCCAGGCGGCGCAATACGCTGCGCCCCAGCGCCTCGGGGGTTCGCAAGATGCCGCGGCCTTGGCAGTGGGGGCAGGCCCGGGTGGAACCGAAATCAACCGGCGGCCTGATGCGCTGACGGGACAATTCGATGAGCCCAAAGCGGCTGAAATTGCCCACGGTGACCTTGGCCTTGTCTTTTTTAAGCTCGTCCTTAAGCGTCTTAAGCACCTGGCGCTGGTGCTTGTGCTCCCGCATGTCGATAAAATCGATGACGATCAACCCACCCAGATCGCGCAAACGAAGCTGACGGGCGATTTCTACTGCCGCCTCCATATTCACATTGAGGGCCGTCTCTTCAATGGCCTTGCCTTTTATGGCCTTGCCCGAATTCACGTCCACCGATACCAAGGCCTCGGTGGGGTGAATGACCAAGCCCGCGCCGGAAGCCAAGCGCACCTGGGGCTGGTAGATGCTCTGCAACTGCTCTTCGATCTCGTATTTGGCGAAAATCGGCCGTTGCTCACGATAAAGTTTGACCGCCTTTTTCCGGCGGGGGTTGGCCAATCCCACGAAGCGCTCCACCCTGGCGTGGACCTCGCAATCGTCCACCAATATCTCATCCACGTCGCTGGTGAAGAGATCCCGCACCGTGCGCACGGCCAATTCCTGCTCCTTGTGGATCAGGCTGGGGGCCTTGGCCGTTTTCGCGCGTTTTATGATGTCTTCCCACAACCGGAGCAAAAGGCGAATTTCGGAGTTTATATCCCTTTTAGGGCGGCTCTCGGCGGCGGTGCGGGCGATGATGCCGAACCCTTCGGGCACCTTGATGTCGCCCAGGATTTTCTTCAGACGGTTGCGCTCGGCCTCACTGTCAACCTTGCGGGAAACGCCCCAGGCATCCCGGCCCACGGCGAGTACCAACACCTGGCCGGGCAGTGATAGGTAGGTAGTGAGACTGGCGCCCTTGCTGAAAGTCTCCTCCTTTACCACCTGCACCAAGAACTCTTGGCCGCGCCGCAGCACTTCCTTGATGGGGGGCAGGCCTCTTTCCTGCGATCTTTCGGAAAGATACAGTTCCGGCCTGATGTCGCCTATCTGCAAAAAGCCATGGCGGACTCCACCGTAATCAATGAATGCGGCCTGCAGGCTGGGCTCTATGTTGGCCACCACGCCTTTATATATATTGCCCCTGTTTTGTTCCCGGGCAGCGGTCTCCACAAAGAAGCCTTCCAGCTTCCCGTCTTCCACCAGGGCGATGCGCAGTTCCTCGTTATCCGATGCGTTTATGAGCAGTTTTTTAATCATAGCGGCCCTATGTTACAACCTTGGAACCTGAAGCGCCAGTAAAGATAAGGGTTTGAAAAAGCAGAGCCGTTTTTCATAAAAGCGCCCGCAGGGGTTATACAACGCTTACCTAAATACCTCTTTGGCACCGGGGTCATGGCTGGCCCGGCTAACAAGCCTTTTCCCCCACGTGCACCCAGGCGATGCCATGGGTGAGCGCATGGGAGCGGGCGGCTAGAAAGCCGGCCTTACGCATCTCGGCCCGGAACGCCGGCGGGCTGGGAAATTCCAGGATGGTGTCGGCCAGATACTTATAGGACGAGCCGTCGCCGGAGACCAAGCCGCCCACCGCCGGCAGGAACGAACGTAAATAAATTTTGTACAAGCGGCGCACCAAGGGCTTTTGCGGAGTGGTGAATTCCAAGACATAGACCCTGCCGCCCGGAGCCAGCACCCGGTGCATTTCAGCCAGCGCCGCGACCCGACGCGGGATGTTGCGGATGCCGAAGGCGATGGTGACCGCGTCGAAGCTGGCCTGGGGAAAGGGAAGCCGGGTGCCGTCGCCGCAGGTGAGCGCCACCCGGCCCCCATTTTTGGCGATTTTCTTTTGGGCCGGCTTAAGCATGGCGGGCACCAGATCCAGGCCGATCACCAGGGGGCGCTCCGGCCGAGCGGCGATGGCCAAAGCCAAATCCCCGGTGCCGGTGGCCACGTCCAAAACCCTCCCCGTGGAGCCGGGCCTGATGGCCCGCGCCACGAAACGCCGCCAGCGCACGTCCTCCCTAAGGCTCAGGGTGCGGTTCAAGAGATCATAGACCGGCACTACCTTGTTGAAGATGCGCCGCACCTGGCGGAGCTGTTCCGCCTCTTGCATCTAGCGCTCCACCACCAGGCCGGCCATAAAGGCCGGCTCCAGCACCGCCCGGGGGTCCAGGCCGCCCAGCTCTTGGGCAAGGCGCTGCAAGGCCCCGCGCAGAAGCTCGCCCGCCAAGGCGGCTTCTCCCGGGTCCGACAGCCCCCGGCAGGATGCCAGCGCCTCCTCGGCCAGGGGACCGGCCAAGCCCTTTTGCAAAAGCTCCACCGCCCGGTTCAAGGATGCCGGCGGCAAGGGCTCCAAGCCGGGCAGGCCCAAGGCGCGGCGGGCCAGCCAGGTGCCCAAGATTGATGACGCCTTTATCTCCCGGCGGTCCTCGGGCCAGACCTGGGCCCTCATGAGAGCTGCCACCTGCTCATAAGCGAAACCCATGAGGTCGAAGAGGATGTTGCCCCAGAACTCGGCCCGGGTGAGCGCACGGCGGGCCAGTTCCAGATCGGCTAGGCCGTAGAACGCGCGGTATTCGCGGTTCTCGCCCAGGTTGGGGTCAAAGCAGCGGGGACGGTGAAACACCAGGCCCGCCACTTGGCGGTCCAGGGGATAGTCCAGCACATGCAGGCCGGTGGGCACCTTTTTCAGCCACCCTTCATTAAGAAGCTCCCAGGCCCGCTTGTTCAATTCGCGCAGGGCCCGGGCTCCCTGGCGGGACAGGGCCGCCACTCCTACCCGGGCCAGGATATCCCTGGCTTGCGCGCTGTCTCCGTCGGACATAACTCCCAGGCCGAGGTTGGCCAGGCCCAGGCTCTCGCGCGCGGCGCGGGAGACATCCTGGGGTTGGGCCGGATCCGCCTCCAGCGCCACCACCCCGCAATTGGCCGCATAGACCAATTCGGCCCGCAGGCGGTCGGCCGCCTCGCCACCCAGCTCGGCGGCCAAAGATGGCAGCAGCTCTCCTTTGGGCAGCAGCATGAGAGCGGCATCCGAGCGCGGCGGGGCGTGCTCGGGAAAGGCCCGCTCCGCCTTGGGCGCCAGCTGATGCCAGTCCGCCTCGCCCGGCAAGGGCTTGGCCCAAAGCTCCAAGGCCTCCAGGCGGTCGGGAAAGCCCTGGTCCATGAGCCGGCCACGGCGCCAACGGACCGCGTCTTCGGCGAGTTGGGCCGCCGACTCCCACTGCATGGCCTCCAGGAGCGTGCCGTAGAGGTTGGGCAGCTCGGCCTGCATGTGCACCAAGACCTGGGCCACGAAAGAGGCGGTTTTATCGTTGTGGAACTCTAAAAAATATATGCCGTCCAGGGTGAACTCGGGCAGATC
>CAZDRW010000264.1:0-5504 GCA_964507555.1 uncultured Desulfarculaceae bacterium | reverse complement strand
GCCCTTGAACATCCAGGCCATGTACTCGGGTCCCTCGGGACCGAAGGGGACGCTGCCGAAGATGGGCGCGGAGGGAACCTTGCCCATCCAAAAGGCCGGAGCGGCGTAACCGGCCTGGATGTGCCCCTTGGACACGGCCTCCAGGATCTCGGTCACCGGCACCAATTTGCCCGGATCGTAAAGCTTGAACACGATCTGGCCGTTGCTGGCCTTTTTCATCATGTCGGCGAACCAAACCAGGGGCTTGCCCAAAAGAGGCATGGACAAGGAGAACATGGCCTGGGTTTTGAGAAGGACTTTTTTGGCCATGGCTTGTTGCGCCGGAATGGCAAAGGCGACCGCCAACGCCAGGATCAAAACAATGATGAGTTTGCGATTTTTCATGGAACCCTCCACCTTTTATGTTTTTCTGGCAGGGACCGGCGATAGCGGACCCGCTACATTACGGTTTGAACCCTCGCCAATAGTTTGTTATTCTTTTGACGGCGAACCATCATCTGTTATACTGGTCTGACCACATATGGATATATAGCAAGCCCGATCAAGGCATGTCAAGAGAAAACAAGTCGGCGATCAAAAGTGAGGCAAGCAGTATAACATACTGAAATAATATTGATTAAATTTGACTATTGTAATATGCTTGGCTGGCGGGCTTAAGTTTGTCAGTTCTACTCGTCAGACCAGCTTGGAGAGGAAAAAGCAGATAATGTCTTTGCAACCTATCACAAAAACAAGGCTTTCAGAGGCGGCCATAGAGCAGATAAAGAAACTCATTGTCAGTGAAAATCTGGAGCCCGGCTCTAAACTTCCATCGGAACGTGATCTGGTGGAGGCGCTTAATGTGGGGAGATCCTCGGTCCGGGAGGCCCTGCGCATTCTTGAAATAATGGGCCTGGTGGAAGTGAAGCCGGGCAAGGGGGCTTTTGTCAAGGCTCTGACCGGCGATTTGTTCCTGCCACTTTCCGAGGTTGTGAGCAATGAAAAAGAATCCTTGCAACATCACTTCGAGGCGCGCCTGGTGTTGGAACCGGCCGCCGCGTCCCTGGCCGCCAAGAGGGCTTCCGCCAAAGACGTGGCTCTTTTGCGCAAGAACCTGGATTATTTCCAGCGGAACCTGGAAGAGGGAAACCTGGTTGGCATGATTCGGGTCGACATCCAGTTTCACCGCCTGGTGGCCAACGCAACCGAGAACCGCACCATCGAGGTTCTCATGAACACCATTACCCGCTATGATTTCCACGGCTGGAAGGCGACCCTGCGCACCAACAAGCGGCCCAACAAGACGGTGGTTGAGCATGGCCGCATCATAGACGCCATAGCTGCTGGAGATGAAAAAAAAGCCAGCAGCGCTATGCGGTCCCACCTTAGAGCCGCCGTGCGCAACCTGGGCCTGGCGGAGTTGGCTTGATTAAGAGGCTGGACCTTATCAAAAAGCCCCGTCCGAAAGCCTGGGCCTTGTGTTTCTGAACGGAGATCAGCTTTTGCGCATAAAAATGAGCTATGGCCGCCACGGTCTGGAACTGGAGCTTCCGGATGAATGGCAAGCCGATATCATCGGCAAAAAGTCCATGCCGATCCTAAAGGACCCCGCCGAAGCGGTGGCCGGGGCGCTGGCCGCGCCAGTGGATTCGCCGCGGCTGTCAGAGTTGGCGCGGCCCGGCAAGCGCGCCAGCATATTGATTTGCGACATTACCCGGCCGGTGCCCAATCATCTTTTCCTCCGTCCCATTGTGGATGAATTGACCCACGGAGGAGTCGCGTTAGAGGACATAACCATCCTGGTGGCAACCGGCCTGCACCGCCCCAACCAGGGCCGGGAATTGGCCGAGCTTGTGGGCGATCCCTGGGTGCTGGGCAAGGTGCGGATCGAGAACCATTTTGCCCGTAATAATGCGGATCATGTAAAGGTCGGCGTTACCAGCCGGGGCACGGCAGCCAAGCTGGACCGGCGCTTTGTTGACGCCGACATCCGCATCGCCACCGGTTTGGTGGAGCCGCACTTTATGGCGGGCTACTCCGGCGGCCGCAAGGTTATCACGCCGGGCGTGGCGCAGGCGGAGACAATCACCCGCCTTCACACCGCAACCTACTTGGAAGACCCCAAGTCAGCTAATTGCGTGCTGTCCGGCAATCCCTTGCACCAAGAGCAAATGGAGATAGTAAAGCTGCTGGGCGGAGCCCTTGCCCTTAACACAGTGGTCGATGAAAAACGAAGGCTTTCGTTCGTGAACTTCGGCGAAATCGAAGCCAGCCATATTCAAGCGGTGGAGTTTGTGCGGCCCTATGCCGAGGTTCTATTGGACCGGCCCTACGCCACCGTGCTCACCAGTTCAGCGGGCTATCCTTTGGACAAGACCTACTACCAAACCATCAAAGGCATGGTGGGAGCAATGGACATACTGGCCCGGGGCGGGAGTATGTTTGTAGTCTCGGAGATATCCGAAGGTTTGGGCAGCCCGGAATACATCCAGGCCCAGGAAAGGCTTTTGGCCTTGGGTATGCAGGGATTTTTGGAAAACATCCGGCTCAAGCAATTCGCGGCCATAGACGAATGGCAGACCGAGATGCAGCTCAAAGCCATGCGCAAGGGCCGGGTATGGCTTTATACAAAAGGCCTTGATCAAAGCGAGCAAAGACTCACCGGCGTCGAGGTCATTGATAGCAAGCAAGCGCTGATGAGCGGGATAGCCGCCGGCCTGGACCAGGACAAACGCTTGGCCGTGATCCCCGAGGGGCCCTATGTCCTTCCCTTTCTGCAATCCATCAATTACGGGGCTTAAATGAAATACTGTTTAAGTCTATGCTTAAGTGCCTAGGCGTGGACCTGATCCCGCATTAGCTTTCGCCTTGGAGATTTTTAACCCAATTAAAGTGATACAGTACTAACTGTAATTATTGCACTTGTTTAGTAAAGATTAGTGAATATTCATCCACCCAATATATGGCTTCGCATGAAGTGATTTCATGGCAAGCAGGCGGTGCAAGCAAGTACCAGCAATTAGTTCTAAGTAACTGACTTTGAGCGATTACCCAGCTATTAGGAACCCCCTCCGCATCTGCTCTCAGATAAAGGTGCCAATTTCAAATACTTCCAGTAGCTCGGGGAGGTACCCCCCGGTCCCCCTTTGTTTTGATCCATGGATGGACCTTGCTAATAATCTAAAAGATATCAATCTATTATCCATAGCTGCATAGCCGAAGGAAACGGGTCTGTACCCCTGAAGTAAATATGAAGTGGTTTTACTCAGAGTTTTAGTAAAGGCGGCATCCGATTCATATTTGGGGTTGTTTAATACCGAGCCCAAAATAATTAAGCATCTGCAAAGGTGAATGAACTCTCCCCCTCAAGGCTTGAAGCATACGAAGCCTTGCGCGCTGGTTACGATTCTGCTGTTAACTAGGCCTATTTGATCAACTCAACTCACTATATTGTGGGACCAGCATGGGAGCCCCTATACCAATAATCTTGGCCGTGATGCTCCTAAACTCCTAATGTGTCACCTAGTGCCAAATATGGAGAAGGTCCATTTCAGGGGTCAGGGCTTAACGATATTTGTCAGCAAAGGGGTCCTCTCCATTGTTGAACATTGCCGCAAAGGAATCCTGGCTGCCCAAGTCAACGGCGGTGCAGTAGTTCATCGCCCCTTTCTTGCCGGTGATGAGCAGGGGCTTGGCCTTATCCACATCCATATCTCCCTCAACGTCCAGAACGTCGTCCCGCACTTCCAGATGCAGCACCTTGCCCATGATGAGCACGTACTTGTCCTCCTCATAAAGCTGCACGCACTCGCACTCCATCCAGGCATAGCAACCCGCGACCCCCGGAGGGCGAACCCTTTTAGAGGGCCTCTCTTCCAGGCCCGCCAACTCGAACTCGTCCACCTCCGGAGCCACATTCTTGGCGGTGGGAATGACCTTGTCTTTCATTTCCGCGCCTGCCAGGTTCACCACGAATTGATTGGTGCTGCGGATGTTGGCCAGAGTATCCCGTTTCTTGGCTGAAGCGGCGCAGATCAGATCAAGAGGGCGCAGCACCGGCATGATGCAGGACCAGGGGGCCACGTTGCGCACGCCATCCGAACTTACCGTGGAAATGAAGGTCACGGGCAAAGGGAACAATCCTTCTCTCATGAACGGCTTGAGTATCATGTCACCACCTCCGAGAAGCGGGTTGGCCGGGAAGGCAGCCTACAATAGGTCGGACTGGATCAGCAAGTTTCAGCATAGGTGTAAACAGGGCACAGCCCGGGACCGGATTTAAGCTGTATCCATTACGCGGCCACCATGAGCGACTATTGGGCATGGCACCGGCGGTCTGCATCCCTCGGATTAAAAGCATGTCTTAAGGCCTGTCAAACCTTTTCCAACAAAATTCGATGACTTGCCAAAGACATGGCCTTGATGCGCGCCTTAAGCGCAAGCTGGTCGCCAAAGATCGAGACCAGATGCACCATATTCTGTTCCAGGAACTCCACCAGGTCCACGCCTTCCATGACCAAATCTTCGCCACCGTTCTCGCTCGTCATGAAAACGTTCGCTTCACACATCGTTTAGATACCTCCTAAGCTTGTCCCGCACCATTTCTTCCACCAAATGAGGCAGGGGTTCATGCAGCAAGCCCATCACCTCGGTGTTTTCCTGGTTGAGCGGCAAAAGCAGTTTGCGGGCGCGGCAGGCGGCCACATGCCCCGCTGCGGCTGGCGTCATTTCGCCCATCATGCTGTTGGCCATCACAATGCCCAGAGGACCAAGCACAAAATCCGCCAAGTTTACGCTGTGCATGATTGCGTGATCTCCGGTGGCGCCTACGTTTGCACCCGCCTTCATCATGTTGGTGGTCGCGATAGCGTTGGTGCCCAAGGCAATTACTTCCAGTCCGGGTCCGAATTCACTGCGTATCGCCCTGACGATGACGCTTCCGATGCCACCCCCTTGGCCGTCGATGACGCAAATGCAAGTGTTGTTCACTCTGCCACCCACCCATGAGCTTGCTGGTTTTAAAAATAAAAAACCGCCCGGGAAACCCCTTCACGGGGAAATCTCCTTGGCGGTTTCGCTCAAATACTAATCACCGGCTTCCTGCCGGTTGTAGAAAGATTAAAGGTGGATATGCCGATTGTCAACTGCTCGGTAAAAACGGTACGCAAAGCCGGCGGCTATGACGCCCTCAGCCCCGCGCCGGTGTGACCCGGCTGCTCAGGTGGCGGAGCCAAGTCGAAAAGAATTGACAGTGCGGCCGAAAAAGGTAAATTGATATAGCGATATTAGGGATATAATCGGTCCAACGAATGGACGAACATAGCTTCCCTCAATCGCCGACCAAAAAAATCACAGAACGTAATTGGCCTCCAACGGCCCAGACTGCCTGAAGGCGTGGGTTTTGGCGGTCTTTTTTATGTGCGAAAGGAGAAGGGGGAGATGTTGTTGATTAACCCGCAACGTCCGAGACCCAGGCGTCGCGGAGATCGACGGGGTGATGAAGCTCGGCATGGCGCACCCCATGG
>CAZDRW010000263.1:0-5511 GCA_964507555.1 uncultured Desulfarculaceae bacterium | reverse complement strand
GAGTCATGATCAAAGGGAAATAGTGGCGGTTACCTTCATCCAGGGCATCGTTGACCAGCCCCTCAAAAGTCGCCACCATGACTTCAGCTAAGGTCTGATAGCCTCTGGGCAGGATAGAAAGTTTCCGGGTGGCCGCCCAGGCGAAGGCAATCATAATGACCCCCACGATAACGCTCATGAGGATCGTTTCTGAGTTTAAAGTAACCTTCAGCCAGCCCTTATCGATAGTCAGCTGAGCTATTTGATTGAAATCTTCCATCTAGCCGTTCCTCGCCGCGTCCGCGCCAGCGTGCCTCATGAAGACCCGCTCGGCTATCATGACTAACTGAACACTGAACAGCGCCACCGCCGTGGCCGCCACTGAAACCTCTCCCCGGCTGGTTAGCGCCAGAGCCAAGGCTCCTCCCATAACCGCAAAGCGAATAGAAATGGAGAGAAAGCTCATGCCCTCGGCTGCGCCCCGCTTGCGGCCAAGCACCCGGGGAAGCATCAGGGCCATAAAAAAAATATTGGCAACCGAAGCCACTCCGCCGATGGCCAGGCCTTTGGCCCAAGCCGGCAGGCCCACACACAATAGCAAGAGCGACGCGCCCAGCACCACAAACAGGGTGCGCTTGATCAAGGACCTTACGAAGTTATCAGGCTCGGAGTCCCTCATCCGCGTTGCTCTTTCGCTTAAGTCCGGCAATGTCCCCGACCGGTATTTTACCACCGGCTAAGAGGCTAAAGTGTTCCCGCCGAGGATGCCCTATCTGCGCAATTCATTCGATGACACATAAGTCCGGGTGTCCCTCAAACACCCGTCAGGGCTCCACCAGCGGATGTGGGTTGCGGGGCGATTATTACTCGATTTGCACCCAGAAGGCAAGTGAAAAACCGCACAACAAAAGAAAAAAGGAGGCGAATTGCATAATATCATTAGGCCTTAATTTTATTACTAATTAATCCCAGAGCGTTACAGCGGATGGCCCATTGGGGAGGGCTTAAAAATAAACCATTTTGTTTTGTCCCCCGCCTTGCGAATCATTGCCAAAAACAAACCAGGACCGACATTTTTGACAATAAATACTGTACTCTTCCGAGGGTTTGCGGCATTATTTATGGTGCCTGCGCTAAAAAAAAGACCCCACAGCCTTAACCTAATAATATCAAGGCCCGCTGCCAGGGCCTGAGCATTTATCTTAAATAACTTCTCTTTTGCCACTAATTCGGTAAATAGGAAACATGCTGAAAAACAAACGATTGGTTCAACTAGGCGCCCTTCTGCTCGCCGTTCTCTTTCAGAGCGGCTGCCTTGTAGGGCCTGACTATACTGCGCCTGAGGTCAAGGTGCCGGAAAAATGGCGCTTGCCGGAGTCCGCCCTTTTGGTGCCCGCTGAGTCTGATATCCGTTCATGGTGGAAGGTCTTCCAAGACCCCATGTTAACCAGTCTCATAAACGAGGCCGCTGCCAGCAACCTGGACCTCAAGGTAGCCGTGGCCCGGGTCAAGGAAGCGCGGGCTCGGCTGGGCGTGGCCCGCGGTGAGCTTTTACCGGCGGTTGATGCCACCGGCAGCGCCACCCGTAACCTGGGCAGCCAAAACGACGTGACGCCGGGCGGCGCGACTTACGACCGTTATAGCGGCAATTTGGATGCAAGTTGGGAAATCGACCTCTTCGGGCGGATTCGCCGTTCGGTGGAGGCGGCCGAGGCTGATTTCCAGGCCACCCAGGAAGAACGGGTGGGCGTAATGGTTACTCTCTATGCCGAAATGGCCACCAACTATCTGCAGGTACGAACCATACAGGCCCGCCTGGCCACCTCAGTGAAAAACATCAAATCCCAAAAAGAAGTGTTGGAGCTCACCCGGGTGCGCTTCAAAAACGGCTTGGCCACCGGACTGGACGTATCCCAGGCAGAACAAGTATTGGCAAGCTCCGAGGCCGAGCTGCCGCCCTTGTATAACAATCTGAACCAATCGATTAACGCGGTTGCCTTGCTTTTGGCCAAACCACCCGGCGCGGTCCAAGACCGGCTCGCCAATCCCCAGCCCATCCCCATGCTGCCGGCCCAGGTTGCCGTGGGGGTACCGCTGGACATAATGCGCCAGCGCCCGGACATTCGAACCGCCGAGCGTCAACTGGCGGCAGCCACGGCGCGCATAGGCCAAGCCACGGCGGACCTGTATCCCAGCTTTTCCCTGACTGGCTCGCTGGGGCTGGCCGCCTCTGACACCAGCAACTTCTTTAGCTCAGGCAGCCGGTTCTATTCCTTTGGCCCGTCATTCAATTGGAACCTGTTCGCCGGCGGCCGCATCAGGGCCCAAATCAAGGTGCAGGATGCGCTGACCGAGCAGGCCCTCTTAACCTATGAGCAAACCGTACTCACGGCCCTCCAAGAAGTGGACAACGCCGCCACCGGCTTTTTCCAGCAAACCAGGCGCGTCAATGCTCTTTACCAGAGCGTTAAAGCGGCCCGGCGCACCCTGAAACTTTCTTTGAGTCTATACAAAGAGGGCCTAAAGGATTTCCAGAGCGTGCTGGACGCCCAACGTTCTCTGTTTGAGGCAGACAACCAGTTGGCCCAAGCCAAGGGAGAATTGACCACCAACCTGGTGCAGTTATACAAGGCATTGGGTGGAGGCTGGCGGCCAGAGCAGGATTCCGCAAAAGCCTTGAATGCCAAAGGCAAGCCGCAGCAGATCACCACCTCCGGAAAACCGGTTGGACGGCAGTAACCAATATTTCGATTCGGGAAAGAATCATGATTAAGCCTAGCAACGTAAGACTTCAATCAATTTGCCTGGCGGCCATGCTCGGCGCGATTTTGCTTTCGGGCTCATTTGCTTGTGGCGACAAGAAGCAAAAACCGCCGCCGCCGCCCGCAGTCACCGTAAGCAAACCAGCCACGGACACCGTGACCGAGTGGGCCGAGTTCACCGGCACCACCAAGGCCTTTGAATCGGCGGAAATCCGGGCAAGAGTTGAAGGCTTTCTGGACAGCGTGAATTTCGAGCCCAGCAGCCGGGTCAAAAAGGGCCAGTTGCTTTTTGTGATTGAGCCCAAGCCCTATCAAGCCCAACTGGACCAAGCCTTGGCCGACCTGGCCATAAAAAATGCCGAGTTGCAACTGGCCGAAGCCACCCTGATCCGCAAGGAAAACGCCTATAAGGACCGTGCGGTCAGCGAGGTGGACGTGATTCAGGCCCGGGCTGAAAAGACCAAGGCCGAGGCTTCCATCAAGGCCGCCGAGGCCGCGGTGGAAACCGCCCGTATCAACCTCAGCTACACCAGCATCCACTCCCCCATCCCGGGCATGGTTTCGCGCAACCTGGTGGATGTTGGCAACCTGGTGGGCCGGGGCGAAGCCACGCTTTTATCCAGCGTGGTCAACGACGACCCCATGTACTGCTATTTCAACTTATCTGAAAGCGACCTGCTGCAGTTCATGAGCCGAAAAAATGCCCGCTTGGACGATGAGCGAACCAAGAAAGAACGCAATACGGTGTTCTTGGAGTTGGCAAATGAGGTGGGCTATCCCCACGAAGGCGTCTTGGATTATATAGACAATAAGGTGGACCCGCAGACCGGCACCATCCAGGCGCGCGGCCGCTTCGCAAACCCCAAGGGCGAACTGGCTTCAGGACTTTTCGCTCGAGTTCGCATCCCCATCGGCCTGTTAAAAGACGCCCTCCTGGTGCCGGAGGTAGCTCTGGGCACCGACCAAAGCGGCCGTTATGTCTATGTGGTCAACAACCAGAACGACGTTGAATACCGCCGGGTAAAGCCCGGGCCCTTGGAAAAGGGTATGCGCGTGGTGCTGGAGGGAATCAAAGCCGATGACCGGGTCATCATAAAGGGCCTGCAGCGGGCGCGGCCAGGGATGAAGGTCACTCCCATGACGCCCGAGGAAGTCAAGGCCCAAGCCCAGGCTCAAGCCGCGCAAGCCCAAAAGGCCCAGGCCCAAAAGGATCAACCCGCCAAGAAGGGCAAGTAGGCCGCCATGTTTTCACGCTTTTTCATCAGCAGGCCCATTTTTGCCGCGGTGGTTTCCATCGTAATCGTTATCGGCGGCCTCATGACCATGTTGTCGCTGCCCATTGCCCAGTATCCGGTGATCGAGCCTCCCACGGTTTCGGTTTCCACCTCCTACCCAGGGGCCAATGCCAAGGTGGTGGCCGATACAGTGGCCGCACCCATAGAGCAGGAAGTCAATGGCGTGGAAGGCATGATTTACATGTCGTCCACCAGCGCCAACGACGGCTCCTACAACCTCACGGTGACCTTTGAAACCGGCACCAATCTGGATATCGCTGCGGTCCTGGTCCAGAACCGCGTTTCGGTGGCCATGGCCAAGCTGCCCGAAGTGGTCAAGCGCATCGGCGTTACCACCAAGAAGAAATCCAGCGACTTCGCCCTCATCATCAACTTGATCGCCAAGGACGGGCGCTACGACGACATATATCTAGCCAACTTCGCCACCCTCAATCTGCGTGACGAATTGAGCCGCCTGCCCGGAGCCGGCGATGTTAACGTCCTGGGCGCCGGCGACTACAGCATGCGCATCTGGCTGGACCCCGAAAAAATGCGCGCCCGCGATCTTACCACCACCGATATCTCCTCCGCGCTGCAAGAGCAGAACGTGCAGGTTGCGGCCGGCACCATCGGCCTGCCGCCAGCCCCCAAGGACCAGGCCTTCCAGTATTCGGTGAGCGTCCTGGGCCGCCTGGAGGACGTAAAGCAGTTCGAACAAATCATAGTCAAGACCGGCGAGGGCGGCCGCATCACCCGCATTAAGGACATCGGCCGGGTGGAGTTGGGCGCTCAATCTTACAACGTGGTGTGTAAGCTCAACGGTCAGCCCACCACCCTGGTCCAAGTTTTTCAGCTGCCGGGCGCCAACCTGTTGAACCTTTCCGCGGCGGTCAAAGCAAAACTCAAAGAGCTTAGTCAGCGTTTTCCCGAAGGCCTGGAATATGTCATTGCCTATGACGCTTCCAACGTGGTCAACGCCTCCATTGCAGAGATCATCGAGACCTTGGTGATCGCCGCCATTCTGGTGATCCTCACCGTTTTCATGTTTCTGCAGGATTGGCGGGCCACCCTGATTCCCTCGGTGACTATCCCGGTGTCCCTGATCGGAACCTTCGCCGTTATGGGTATCCTGGGGTTCTCCATCAACACCGTGACCCTCTTTGGACTGGTGCTCGCCATCGGCATTGTGGTGGATGACGCCATTGTGGTGGTGGAAAACACCGCGCGCAACATCGACGAGTCCGGCCTTCCTCCCAAGGAGGCCACCATCAAAGCCATGGGGGAGGTCACCGGCCCGGTCGTCGCCACCACCTTGGTGCTGTTGGCCGTGTTCGTGCCCACCGCCTTCATGGGCGGAATCACCGGAGTACTTTACAAGCAGTTCGCCCTCACCATCTCGGTGGCCACGGTGTTCAGCTCCATCAACGCGCTAACCATGAGTCCGGCTTTGTGCGCCTTGGTTTTGCGGCCGAGCAAGGAACATCTCAAGTGGTTCT
>CAZDRW010000262.1:2574-5515 GCA_964507555.1 uncultured Desulfarculaceae bacterium | reverse complement strand
TTCCGGTTAATAGATTGCGTCGAATTTGCAATTCTCGATGCAGGTCTTGCACTTAATGCATTTTTCAAGATCGATGACCGCGGGCTTCTTTTTTTCCCAGCTGATGGCTTCCACCGGGCAGTTCTTGAAGCACAGGCCGCACTTCTTGCACTTTTTCTCATCAACCTTGAACTCGATCATGGCCACACAAGTGAGCGCGCGGCACTTCTTGTCGTAAATATGCTCCTCGTACTCGTCGCGGAAATAGCGCAAGGTGCTCAGCACCGGGTTGGGCGCGGTCTGGCCCAGGCCGCAGAGGGAGGACTCCTTGATCATGGCGGCCAACTCTTCCAGGGTTTCGATGTCGCCCGCCTCGCCGCGGCCCTCGGTGATCTTCTCCACGATTTGCAGCATGCGGCGGGTGCCTTCGCGGCAGGGCGTACATTTACCGCAAGATTCGTCTTGGATGAAATCCAGGAAGTAGCGGGCCATGTCCACCATGCAGGTAGAGTCGTCCATTACGATCATGCCGCCCGATCCCATGATGGCGCCGGCCTTGGTGATGGCCTCGTAGTCGCAGGGCAAATCCAAATATTCTTCCGGTATGCAGCCGCCCGAGGGGCCGCCCAACTGCACGGCCTTGAACTTGCGGTGCTTCTTGGGAAGTCCGCCACCAATGTCGTATATGATGGTGCGCAGAGGGGTGCCCATGGGCACCTCCACTAGGCCTATGTTGTTGACATGGCCGGTCAGCGCGAAAACCTTGGTGCCCTTGCTGGTCTCGGTGCCGATGGAGGAGTACCAATCGCCGCCCTTGAGGATGATCTGGGGCACATTAGCCCAGGTCTCCACATTGTTTAAGACGGTGGGCTTATTCCATAGACCGGCATGGGCTGGAAACGGCGGACGGGGACGCGGCATGCCGCGCTTGCCCTCGATGCTGCGCATGAGCGCGGTTTCCTCGCCGCAGACAAATGCGCCTGCCCCTTGATATATGGAAAGCTCGAAGTTGAAACCGGTGTCCAGGATATTTTCACCCAAAAGTCCGTACTCGGTGGCCTGGTTTATAGCTAACTGCAACCGTTCCACGGCCAAGGGATACTCGGCCCGGCAGTAGATATAGCCCCGGTTGGATCCGATGGCTTTGGCCGCAATGGTCATGCCCTCCACAACCACATGGGGGTCGGCCTCCAAGATGGAGCGATCCATGAAAGCGCCAGGATCCCCTTCGTCGGCGTTGCACAGTACATACTTAGTATCGCCAGACACCTTGGCGCAGAATTCCCACTTGAGGCCGGTGGGGAAACCGGCCCCGCCGCGCCCCCGCAAGCCGCTGGTTTTTATCTCCTCGATAATCTGTTCCGGGCTCATCTGGGTGAGCGCCTTAGCCAGGGCTTGATAACCGTCGCGCGCTATGTACTCATCTATGCTTTCGGCATCTATGAGCCCCCGATTGCGCAAGGCGATTAGTTGCTGATGGGCAAAGAAGGGAATGTCCTGCATGTGGGGCAGGGACTCCTTGCCTTTGGGCTCTTTGTAGAACAGCCTTTTCACCGGCCGCCCTTTGACTACATGCTCCTCCACCAGCTCCTGCACATCTTCTGCCTTCAGCTCAACGTAGAAGATGCCCTCGGGATAAACCACCATGACCGGACCCAAGGCGCAAAAACCATTACAGCCGGTTTCTACCACCGTCACTTCATCTGCCATATCCCGCCGCTCAAGCTCCTTCTCGAGCGCGGTTTTAAATTCCTGGCTGCCGGATGCGTGGCAACCGGTGCCGCCGCACAACAGCATATGCATGCGAAAAGGTCTCATTTTATTAAGTATCCTTATTGTTGTTCGCTTCCCCTTGCCAAGGCAAACTGCGTCTGCACCTCGCCCTCCAGGGCATGGCGGTTAAATATTTGCCGCATCTTGGGATCGTTCACGTAGACATATTTAATCGGTTCTTCGCCCTGGGTCTCCACCGTAACCAGCGGCTCATGGCTGCACAGCCCAGCGCAGCCGCTAGTGGTTATGATGATATCCTTTCTACCGGAGCGCTCCAGCTCCTCGATAGCGGCGTTAAGCACAGTGCGGGCTCCACTGGCGATGCCGCAGGTGCCCATGTGCACGGTGATCTTAACCTTGGCCCCGCCATTGCGGAGGCTGGTCCTGCGGGATACTTGTTCCTTGATCTTTGCCAGATCGCTTATCTTTAACTTGGCCATCCGTTTCTCTCCAGGTGGCGCATAAATCCCACCCATATCTAAAGTCGTTAGTCAGGCGAGTCAACTTCCGCCGTCTCTCGGCAGAAAAAACCCACCTTCATCAGGCCCGGGACCCCATCTTGGCTAGGGCCTCTTGCACCTGCTCACGCAACATGGCCGTCACCGCGGGATCGGCCAAGGCGTCGCGGCCCAACTCCCGTCGTAATTCTCTGGTGTCCAACTCGAATTCATCATCACCAACCCTGTGGGAATAAAAAAATTCTACCCCCTGCTGGGTGAGGATCAACCCGGTGATAGTGGCCGGCCAGCCCCCCAAAGGTTGGCGATCGATGTGACTCAAGGTGAACCAAGCTTTCACCCGGGTGCCTTCCCCGAGACGGCTCTCCAAAGTCAGGTCGCCCTCACAGGCCTGAGCGTTGGCTTGCAAGAGACTCAAGCCCAACCCCACCCTGCGCGTGGTGCGGGTGGTGAAGAAGGGATTGCTGGCCGCGGCGGCCATGCCTGGCTCCATGCCCCTGCCATCATCCTCCACCAGCAAAGACAAGAGGTCCTGTTCCGGCTCCTCATATATTCCGATCTTTATCAGACCAGCCTCCGCTCTTAAGGCGTTCTCAACCAGGTCCAAAAGATGAAGAGACAGCTCCTCCATCTCAAAACCCCGCTCCAGGTTTCTCCCCGCGCGGTTTATCAGAAGCGCCCCTCGATGCAGCCACGATGGTCCTCGCCTCAATTCCAGTTCCCTCGCAGAC
>CAZDRW010000262.1:0-2564 GCA_964507555.1 uncultured Desulfarculaceae bacterium | reverse complement strand
GCTTTCCACCTGGGAGCGGCCCCATCCGGCCACGCGACGGCCATTTTTACCGTGCAAGGCCAGGCAAAAATCATCCCATGAGGGCCGCTCGCCCAAGATTTCGCTCCAGACCGAACCTACCTGATCAAGCTGGTGGGCGTCCGAGGAAACCAGCACGGCCAGACCTGTTTCTTCCATCCAACGCCTGGCCTGGCTGGGCCCGGCCCGCTTGGAGACCTCCACCGCGTCCAGCTCCAGGCCTGGAGGTATCATGCCCAATTGGCCCACCAAGCTGAAGGCCTGTCGGTCCACGTGGGCCGCAATCACCTGGCCGCCCAGGGCGTGCGCCCGCTCTACCACCGATTCCACCGTAAGGTCGGTGGCGCCGATCAAGAGCCGCGGGCTGAAATACTCAACCTCATCATCCACGTTGGCCACTATCTGATCCCCAAACAGATCTGGATCGTTCTCGCCTCCCTGCAGGTGGTCATACACCATGGCCTGCATGGTCAAGGCGCTGGACAATCCTTTAAAAAGTGTGAGCAGGTGCACCTCCTCGGCACTGGTCACCTCCAAGCCCGGTAGCACACAAGGAGCGCCGGAACCCAAGCGGCGGGCGGCTTCCAAGGCAGCCGCCGCATTCTCGGCGCTATTGTGGTCGCATATGGCGATGAGGTCCATCCCCAGCTCGGCAGCCCTTTTCACCACCGCCCAAGGAGAAACGTCATAGCCCGCGCAAGGGCTCAGGCAGGTGTGAAGGTGCAAATCCGCCCTAAAGACGCGCACAGCGGTTCATCCCACCCGGCCCAAGTTCAACGCATGCAGCCGGCCCGCCAAGGAAAACGCATCCTCGCTACTCAACAATAGGGGGATGCCTTCCTCTTCCGCCTTGACCTTGGTCTCTTCCAAGGGAGTGCGCCCCCCCACCAGACAGACCGCAGCCAGATCTCTGAGCACCGCCACCGCCACCAGGTTGGGATGGTTTTGTACGGTGAGCCAGATGGCGCCTGCAGGTGCCTGGGCCATTACATAGGAAAGCATGTCGCCCATGTAACCGCCGGTGACCTCGCGATCCAAACCATCCATCCCCGCTGCCACTTCCAGATTCAGTAGTTCGACAACTTCCTTGATCTTCATTGTATCTTTCTCCGCTCCCCCGCAACCATGCCCACTTTTCTTGGGTATGGGGCAGTCGGACAGGCTGGCCATGCCCCGCACCACATCCTCGGCAAAGGTTTGGCAATCCGGCGCGCCGCAGGCGCCGCACTGGCCGCCGGAGAGCTTGGCAACAATTTCGTCCACCCGTTTAAGCTTGGCAATGGCCTTTTCCGGCTGGGAGTCCAAAGGCGGCAAAGGATGGGGGGTGGGCGTCACCTCCCAATCGAAGTAGCCTTCTCCTATGATCCTTGCAATGCGCCGGGGGTCCACTTTGCTTTTAGAGCCGTGCCGACGCACCATCCAGCGGGTAATGCTTTTGGCCCGGAAGCGGTTTTCCACCGCCAAGGTGCCTCCCAAGCAGCCGTCCGGACACACCAAAGGTTCCAGGAAACGCAAATCCTGGAGACGTCCGGCGTCCAGCATCTCCAATATCTTCAGCACCTCCTCAAAGCCGGCCACTGCCAGGGTGTGCTTTACGTTAACCTCTGCAGCGTGCCCTCCGCTCAAAGCCCAAGCCAAGCCCACGCCGGAGCACTTCTGGATTATTTCGGTTTCCTCAATCTCATCCAAGGCCCGGATTATGGGACCGAACACATCGTGAAAGCACAACATGCCGTCAACATAGTTGTGTTCCACATAGCGGGGAGAATCCATGGAAACATTGCGCGCGCCGCAAGGAGAAATGTAAAAGACTCCCACTTCTTCGGGACGCCACCCTTTGCGTTGGGCCAGACTGGTCTTGCACCACCTGGCTGCAGCCAATCTGGGAGGCAAAAAGGGGATTAAGTTGGGAATTAGGCTAGGGTAATATTTCTCGATAAGCTGAACCACCACCGGACAGTTGGCGCTGATTCCCGGCCGCAGCTCAGGATGGGCCAAAAGATAGTTTTCCACCGCCTCATTGGTCCACTCGCAGAGCCAGCTCAAGTCCAGGACCTCTGCGAAACCGATATGCCGCAACGCCAACAGCACCTGATTGGGAGTCACCTCATAGCCGAATTGACTGAACAAGGTGACGCTAGGGATGGCCACCGGCTTGGGGAAAGCCTTGATGGCGTCAAAAGGTTGGGAGACATGGTAGACTGCATTTTGAGGGCACAACTGGTGGCATATGCCGCAGTCCACGCACAGGTGGTGCATGATCACGGCCTTGTGTTCGCGCAGACGGATGGCCTTCACCGGACAGGCCTTCATGCAAAGCACACAGCCGTTGCATCGTTCAGGCATTATTTCGTAGGGATAGGATTCGGCTTTTTGCACCATGCCCCCACCTCCCGGTCCGCCCAGCCCCATATAGAGGTGCCTTGGCCCGCCGTCCCTTTGAGTAATTACCGCGGCGGCGGCCTCAATTTCAGCGCAAGGGGATGATGTGTCTAGGTTGCAATTAATCATGCTTCTGATCGGCGAACATCCCCTTAAGCCAGATT
>CAZDRW010000261.1:0-5525 GCA_964507555.1 uncultured Desulfarculaceae bacterium | reverse complement strand
GGATTCCCAGCTTAAGGCTGATATCGCTCTGCGCCGTGTAAAGGAAATGGTGGAAAATGATAAATTGACCGTCATTGGAGGCAACCTGTCCGGCGCCATATCCTTGGTGATCAATGAATATGCCTGCAAAAACGGCCTGCTCTACATGTCCTATTGCTACAACAGCCTGCCGGTGGGCAAGGAATACTGCGGCAAGGGCTTCACCTCGGCCGTGATCCCCTATCAAAACCCCGCCGCGCTGGCGAGCTATGCTTTCAAGAATCTGGGTAAGACCTGGATGTCTCTTTCGGCCGATTACCGCGGCTTTCACGACATGATGGCCAGTTGGATCTACAATAGCGACAAACTGGGCGCCAAGTTCTTGGGCAACATCTATCATCCCCTGGGCACCAGAGATTTTTCAGCCTATATCCCGGCCATCTTGGCCAAGAAGCCCGACATCCTGGTGCTTAACAACTATGGCGCGGACCAGATAGCGGCCATAAAGCAATTCGCCCAGATGGGGCTTACCAAGAAGATAAAGATCGTGATCAGCAAAACCCATCTTCATATCGCCAAGGAAGCGGGCAAGGCCTACGACCAAAACACCTATGGCGGGGCCACCTACTACTGGGACATGCAAACCAAGGGAGGCGCCAATAAAAAATTTGTGCAAGCCTTCAAGAGCAAATTCGGCACGCCCCCCTCGGCCGACGCCGAGGCGGCCTATGTAGGCACCAAGGCTGTTTGGGAAGCCATGAAAAAGAGCGGCACGGCCAGCGACGTCGCCACCCTTATCAACACGCTCGCCAAGATGCCTATCAACACGCCCAAGGGCGAGGAGCGCTTCCGGGCCTGCGACCACGCGCGCCAGCAGTCCATCCTGGTGTTGCGCGGCAAGGGCGCGGCATCCAAGGGCTGGAATGTGTTCCAGGTGGTGGATGAGGTGCCCTGGCAGGACACCCTGCAAAGCTGCGCGAACAACCAGAAGAACCTGCCCTACGGCAAGGTCCCCATTCCCGGCAAATAGATGCTTGCCAAACCGGAGGCCCCTGCCAAATGGGGGCCTCCGGTTACATCCTTATATAGATGGGGCTTGTTCTGGAACTGTCACTGAACCTCATAGTGATGCAGCTGGTTTTTGGCCTGGCCTTGGGCGCGATTTATATCCTGCTGGCCAGCGGCCTATCCATTATTTACGGCCTGCTGGACGTGGTTAACTTTGCCCACGGCGTCTTTTACATGCTGGGCGCCTATGCCGTGTTCGTGATGATCTCCCTCACCGGCAGCTTTTGGTTGGGCTTGGCCAGCGCGGTATTAGTGACGGCGCTGATAGGGGCGTTCGCCGAGCTGGTTTTTTTACGGCCCCTGTATGGCAAGGGCCAACTCTACCCCCTGCTGCTTACTTTCGGCCTGGCCCTGGCCGTGCCCGACGCCGTAAAAATCGTGTTCGGCTTGGTGGGCAAGACAGTGGAATACCCGGGCGGTCTGAGCGGATGTTTCATGCTGGGCGATGTGCTGCTGCCCAAGTTACGGATTTTTATCATAGGCCTGTGCTCCGCCTGCATGACGGCGCTCTGGCTTTTTCTGAAAAATAGCTCCGTTGGCATGGTCATGCGGGCCGCCACCCTGAACAGCCTCATGGTGCGGGTGTTGGGCATCAACGTCTCGCGCATCTGGACCACGGGTTTCGCCTTGGGGGTGGGATTGGCCGCCCTGGGAGGCGCCGTGGCAGCGCCCATGGTTGCGGCCAGCCCGGACATGGGGGTTGAGATAACCATCGAGAGCTTCGTGGTGGTGGTGCTGGGCGGATTGGGCAGCCTTAATGGCGCCATAATCGGCGGGCTGATCATCGGCCAGGTGGTGAGCTTTGTTTCCCTATTTGCCGGCGAATATTCCAAGGTGGCCATCTTCATGGTGATGTTCATTGTTTTAATCTTGCGGCCGCGCGGTTTGTTCGGCGAGGAAGGCCGACATTAATATCATGCGCGGCCTTGGCATCAACAAGCCATCCAGAACCACGGTCTGCTGGCTGGTTCTATTGCTGCTGGGGCCCATGCCCCTGGTTCTGTCCACCCCGCTGGCCACGGAAGTCCTGATCTACGCCCTGTTCGCCCTGGGATTCAACCTGGCCCTGGGGCACACCGGCATTCTTTCCTTTGGCCACGCCGCCTATTTCGGCCTGGGCAGTTACGCCACCGGCATGGCCCTGCGCTATCTGCATTGGGACGTGCTGTCCTCGCTCCTGGGCGGAGCGGTTTTGGCCGGGCTGGCTGGCCTGGTGCTGGCGGCCCTGGCCATCAAAAGGCAAGGCGTCTACTTTGCCATGATCTCCCTGGCCTTTGCCCAGATGCTGTATTTCCTGGCCTTGTCGCCCCTTAAAAACCTGACCGGCGGCGAAGACGGGCTCAAGTTCATCCCCAAGCTCAGCCTTTCTTTTCCCTTTCATCTGGACCTGACCCAGCCATATTCGGTCTACTTTTTCACCTTTGCCGTATTCGCCTTGGCCATGCTGGCCATGCTCAGGCTTTTGAACTCGCCCTTTGGACGCCTGCTGGAAGCTGTGCGGGAAAACGAGGCCCGCGCAAGGTCCTGCGGCTTTTCCACCCGCCGCTTGAAAATACTGGCTATGGGCTTCTCCGGCCTGTTCTGCGGACTGGCGGGCGGTTTGTTGACCGTGTATCTGGGATACGCCCCGCTCACAACCTTGCACTGGCTCACCTCCGGATCCGTGTTGATGATGACCATCCTGGGCGGCATGCACACCCTTGCTGGCCCGGTGGCCGGAGCCTTGGCCTTTCTATGCCTGCAGGACGCGGCCAGCCATTTCACCGAGCGCTGGGAACTGATTGCCGGCGCGCTTTTCATGGGCCTGATTCTGCTGTTTCCCGAGGGCCTGGCCGGGACCATCAAGCAACGGCTTCAGACGGACGGCCCGGGGCCGGGCCGGGATGGTGGTCCATGATTCTGAAGACTGAAAAGCTGAGCAAGCGTTTCAACGGTCTGGAGGCGGTCAAGGGTGTGGACTTCAGCCTTGAGCAGGGCCAGTTCAAATCCATTATCGGCCCCAACGGCGCAGGCAAGACCACCTTTTTCAACCTGCTGGCCGGGGTCCTTCGGGCCGATAGCGGCCGGATCATATTCCAGGGCAAGGAGATCAGCAACCGGCCCCAGGAGAAAATCGCGCGCCGGGGCGTGGTCAAGACCAACCAAACCGCCCAAGTATTCCCAGGGCAAACGGTGCTGGAAAATTTACGCATAGCCGCCCAGCCGCCGGCCTCCAGCTTCAATTTCTGGTCAAGCGGACGCTGCCTCAAAACAAGCGACCAATGGGCCGGGGAGGTATTGCACAGGCTCGGGCTGGAGCACGCGGCGCACAAGAAGGCAAAATTCCTGTCCCATGGCGAGCGGCGCTATCTGGACATCGGCCTGGCTTTGGCGCTCAGGCCCCGGGTGCTCCTTTTGGATGAACCCACCGCCGGCATGAGCCCCTCGGAAACCGCGCAGGCCACCCGGCTCATCAAGAGCCTCACCGGCCAATGGGGGCTGTCCGTGATCCTGGTGGAGCACGACATGGACGTGGTCATGAACATATCCGACCAGGTGGTGGTGATGCACCAGGGCGGGGTTTTCGCTAAAGGCGCGCCAGAGGAAATCAGCCGTGACCCGGCGGTGCAGGAGGTTTACCTGGGAAGGAAGAAGGCCCTTTGCTGACCGTGAGCAACATTAACACCTTTTACGGTTCCAGCCATGTTGTGCAGCACGCGTCGCTCAGCGTAAAGCGAGGCGAGACGGTGGTGCTACTGGGCAGAAACGGGGCGGGCAAGACCACCCTCCTGAAAAGCATCATGGGCGTGCAGCCTCCCGCTTCCGGCGAAATCCTTTTCAAAGGTAAAAACATCACCGGCTGGGCGCCGGAACGGGTGGCCAGGCTGGGCATCTGCCTTATCCCGGAGGACCGGCAGATATTCGCCAACCTCTCGGTCATGGAAAACCTTCAAATGGGCATGCTGGCCCATAAGAAGAAACTCGGCTGGCGCAAATCCCTGGACAAGGTTTTTTCATATTTCCCGGTTCTGCGCGAACGTCTGGGTCAAAACGGCGGCAGCCTCTCGGGCGGGGAGCAGCAAATGCTGGCCATTGCCCGCGGATTGGTGAGCGGTCCGGAGTTGATGCTCATGGACGAGCCCAGCGAGGGGCTCATGCCGGTGCTGGTAGACGAGGTGGCGCAGATCTTGGAGAAGCTGCAAAAGGACGGCGTGGCGGTTCTTTTAGTGGAGCAAAATTATTCCATGGCCATGAGCCTGGGAGGCGGTCCGCACGCCTATATCCTGGAAAAGGGCCGCATCAAGCTGCACGGCAGGCAGCATGAGTTGGCAGCACGGCAAGGAGAGCTGGAAAAATGTCTCGGCGTCAAACTGAACTGAAAACGGATAACACCGGTCATCGCGGGCTTGGACCGGAGCATATGAACTCGGTTGCCAGACTCTCCGCGGTATTGCAGGGCAAACGGCCCGACCGGGTGCCGGTGGCGGCTTTTGTCAGCGGGTATGCCGCCAATTTATTCGGCATGAGCCTCAAGGATTTCTACACCAGCGGCGCCGATTGCCTGCGAGTCCAACTGGACGCCCGCCGCCGCCACGGCTATGACGACATGCCCACCCACGGCTGGGTAGATTGGGGCGGCTGGGAATTCGGCGGCTCGGTTCATATTCCAGACTCCTACCTGGAGTGCGCCCCGCGCACCTCCGTGCACCCCGTAAACACGCCGTCCGACCTTGACCGCCTATCCGTGCCCGACCCGCGCCGGGCCGGCATGTTTCCGGACTACATGGAGTTCAACCGCCGCTCCCGCGAGATGGGCTTATCCGTGAAAATCAGGGCGGGATCGGTAACATCCGTGGTGGGGTCCATGCTGGGGCTGGAAAACCTCATGCGCTGGCTGGTCAAGGAGCCCGAGGTCGTGAAGTCCGCCTACCTTAAAGCGGCGGATTTTATTCTGGCCGCGGCGGACATGATGATCGAGGAGTTCGGGGCCGATGCGTGCCAAGCCTTTATCAGCGCACCCTTGGATTGTAACAACCTCATGAGCCCTAAATTATTCGGCAGATTTGCCGCGCCGATTCAAAAGCATGTCATTGAGAGCTTGCGCGCACGGGGCATAAAGAATTTTTTCGTTCACCTTTGCGGCGACCACAAACTGAACTTGCCGATTTGGAATGAGATAGGTCTGCCCGACAGAAGCGTAATAAGCATCGGAGAAATGGATCTTGTGCAGGTGGCCGAGGCGTTCGAGCACCGGCAGGTGCTGGGCGGCAATGTTTCCACCTCGGTTTTGGCCATGGGCACGGCGCAAGAAGTATTTGAGCAAGCCAAAAAGTGCATCCAAGAGGCCCAGGACCTGCCCGGCGGCTTTATCTTGATGCCCGCCTGCTCCATGCCGGTGCTGACCCCGCCAGCCAATGTGGACGCCATGATAAGGGCGGCAAGGGAATACGGCCGCTATTAATCGGGCTATTGCGATCGCTGGACGGACTTCATGATAC
>CAZDRW010000260.1:5306-5528 GCA_964507555.1 uncultured Desulfarculaceae bacterium | reverse complement strand
GGGAACAGGTTCACCATGCCCACGCTGGTGCCGGCGATGGAGATGGGGAAAAGCTCCTTGGATACCGCCGCAATCACCGGACCGGTGGCGCCGCTGCACAGGCTGTAGCAGAAGAAAAGCGGGTACAAGAGCCACAGCGGCACAGCTTGGGGAGCCAGGGCCGGGGGCAGCAGCGCCAAGCACATGATGACGCTAACGCCTATCAGCACCTTTTTCCGCCCC
>CAZDRW010000260.1:0-5296 GCA_964507555.1 uncultured Desulfarculaceae bacterium | reverse complement strand
GTTGGCGACGACCGCCAATAGCGGACCGCCCACCACCAGGGCCAGGGCCGACATGTTGAGCACCAGGCCCGCCTCGGCCTTGCTGAGACCCTTGGCCTGCATGAGATAAGGCCCGCCCCACAGCCCCGACAAGGCGAAGCCGATGCCGATGCAACAAAAGCCCCATAGGCTGATGGGCCAGAAGCGCGCCGCGCCCACCACCTGACGCATGCCGGCCCAAAGCCCGATCCTGGCCATCTTCCCGGTGGCGGCATCCGGCTGGAAAGCAGGCTCGGTGCGCAGCGACGGCCAGCCCTTGTCCTGGGGCCGGTCGCGCACCACCAGCCAGACCAGGAGCGCGATGGCGGCAGTGGCCAGGCCCACTGCGGCCAGACTGCCGCGCCAGCCCAGGCTCTCGCTCAAAAACGCCAGGGGCGAGCTGGACCCCAGGGCGCCCAGACCGCCGGTGGCCATGAAGAGCCCACCCATCACCACGAAGCGCCGCGGGCTGAACCATTCGGCCAGCAGTTTAAAGTTGCACACGAACACGGTGGAGACCCCCACCCCCACCAGCACTCGCCCGGCTACGGCCCAGCCCAGGTTGGGCGCAAAACCCATGAGCACCGACCCGCCCGCGGCCAGGACCAGGAAGCTGGCCACGGTCTTGCGCGGCCCCCAGGAGTCGGCCAAGAGCCCGGTGGGAATCTGCATCAGGGCGTAGGGATAGAAATAGGCTGAGCCCAGGACGCCCAAAAGGGTGCCGCCCACCTGGAAGGACTCCTGCATGTCCAAGGCGATCACCGCCGGGCACAGGCGGTGGAAAAAGACCATTACGTAGGCCAGGAAAATTGAAATGCACACCAGGTAGCGGTAGCGCCTGGCTTTGGCGATGGCGTCGATGTTTTTCATCTTGCCTATGCGCGCGCCTTTCCGTGGCGGGCGATCAGCAGGGTCGCGATCATGAGCGCCCCTCCCGCTCCGCTGACCCAGAGCTCGGACGCGATAAGCGCCCCCGCCGCGGCTAACAAGCTTAGCCGTTGCCACCAGGCCAAGTCAAACAGGAACCAGCCGCGCAAGCCTCCGGCCAGGGCCGCCACGCCGAGGATCGCCGTCAAAGTGTGGGGCAGTATCTGGCTCCAGGGCCCTTCCAGCAGGATGGCAGGTGAGTAGATGAAAACAAAGGGCACGATGAACCCGGCCAGGCCCAGCTCAAAGGACAACAACCCGGTCTTCATGGCGTTGGCCCCGCTGATGGCGCTGGCCGCATAGGCGCTGATGGCCACCGGCGGGGTGATGAAGGAGATGATGGCGAAATAGAAGATGAACATGTGGGCGGCTAGGGGATCCACTCCCAGCTTCTCAAGGGCCGGCACGCCCAGGATGGCGGTGATGATGTAGGCCGCGGTGGTGGGAAGCCCCATGCCCAGGATGATGCAGGCAGCCATGGTGAGAAGCGCGGCCAGCCAGAGCCAGCCGGAGGAAAAGCTCACGATCATCTGGGTGAAGCGCACGCCGAGCCCGGTCAAGGACACCACCCCGATTACCAGCCCGGCCGCGGCGCAGGCCATGGCCACCGGCACCGCGGTGACCGCGCCGTGCTTGAGGGCCTCCAATATCTCGCGCCAGGGCAGGCGGCGCTCGCGCCAAAGGCTGGACAGCGAGGCTACCGCCGCCAGGGCAATGATGCTATAGAGCCCGGCCAGCATGGGCGAGAGTTGCGCCACCACCAGAAGATAGATTAAAAGCCCCAAGGGAATGAGCAGGTGGAAGCCCTGGCGCAAGGTCTCGCGCACCGGCGGCACCTGGGCCTGGTCTATGGTCTGGAGGTTATTGCGGCCCGCCTCGAAATAAACCATGAGACCCACGGAGAGGAAATAGAGAAGCGCCGGGATGGCCGCGGCCAAGGCGATCTTGGTGTAGGAGACCCCTAGCATCTCTGCCATGACAAAAGCCCCGGCCCCCATTACCGGCGGCATAATCTGGCCGCCGGTGGAGGCCACCGCCTCCACCGCGCCGGCGAAAAGCGGCCTATAGCCGGTGCGGCGCATGAGGGGGATGGTGAAGGCCCCGGTGGTAACCACGTTTGATACCGACGACCCGCTGATGGAGCCCATGAGCCCCGAGGCCACCACCGCGGTGAGCGCGGGCCCGCCCCGCACCCGGCCGGTCAGCGCCAGAGCTAGGTCTATGAAGAACCCGCCCGCGCCCAATTTATCCAAAAACGCGCCGAACAGGATGAAGATGAAGACAAAGGTGGCTGACACCGCGATGGGGATGCCGAAAACGCCCTCAGTGGTCCACACCAGATAGCTCACCAGGCGCTCGGCATCGTAGCCCTTGTGCGCGATGAACTCGGGCAGATAGGGTCCCAAAAAACCGTAGAGCAGAAAGGCCGCCGCCACCAGCACGATGGGCAGGCCCACCGAGCGGCGGGCGCCCTCCAGGATCAAGAGCACCAGGAGCCAGCCCAGCCAGGCCTCGGCCCGGGTGGGCCCCATGATGCCGCGCTCCAGCACCGCCGCGGGCTGCAGGGCCATGACCAGATAGGCCCCCAGTCCGGCACTGAGCGCGAACAGGGTCCAGCCCATCCAGCCGGGCGCGGCGCCTTTGGGGGCGGGTTTACGGTGAAAAATCAGGAAGCAGATCAGGAGCAGGCTAAGCAGGTGCACCGAGCGCTGGTGCAGGGGCGAGAGCACCCCGAAGGCAGCAGTGTACAGCTGAAACCCGGCCAGGCCAAGCCCCAGCAGCCACACCAAGCCCTGGGCCGCTCTGGCGGACCAGGGGCCGGGGCCGCTCTGGAGGCTCTCGGCCTGGGTGCTGGGTTTGGCGGTCATAAGCTAGAGCGCATGATACCCGGCCGGCCTATTTGATCAGGTTGGCCGGAATCTTGAGGCCCTTTTCCCGGTAATATTGCGCCGCGCCGGGATGCAGGGGAATGTTGAGCCCCTTTACCGCGTCCTTAAGCGTGGTGTAGCGGTTTACCGCGGGATGGCTCCCCGCCCATTCCCCGCGATTCTCCCAGAGGCCCTTCAAGAGCGCGTGCACCTCTGCTTGGCTGAGCTTGGCCTCGGCGCTGGTGTACATCACCACCCGGCTGGTGGGGGTGGCGATAGGCTGATCCACGCCCTTGTAGGTGCCCACCGGCACTTCCAGGCGGGTGAAATAGGGATGCGCCTGGTAGAAGCCCTGGTCGGCCACCGGGATCATCTTCACCGGGAAACTGGTGGTGAGATCCAAAAGCGCGGCCGAGCGCAGGGGATGGGTGATGATGAAGGCGTCCAGGGTGCCGTCCTTCAAGGCGGCCACCATATCGGTGTTGGACATGAACTCGGCCTTGAGGTCCTTGTAGGTGAGCCCGTAATAGGCCAGGATCTTCTGGGCCGCGCGCTCACCGCCCGAGCCGGGCGCGCCCACCCCGATGCGCTTGCCTTTGAAATCGGCCACGCTCTTAAGCGGGCTACTGGCCGGAGCAAAGATCTGGGCCCAGGAAATGAGGGTGCCGAAAAGGGACTCAAGGCTGGTGAGCGCCCTGCCCTTATAGGCGCCCTGGCCTTTGTAGGCTTGCAGCGCCACCTCGTTCTGGCTGATGCCCCACTCCACCTTGCCCTGGGCCAGGTTGCGCAGGTTTTCCACCGAGCCGCTGGAGGCCTCGGCCGAAGCCTTGAAGCCGGGCACATGCTTGTTGATGGTCTCGGCCATGGCCACGCCCATGGGATAGAGCGCGCCCGCGGTGCCGGCGGTGGCGATGCTTATGCGGCGCTCAGCCGCCAGACTATAGTTAGCGCACAGCATGAACAGCACGCAGATGAGGGCTGCGAAAGATCTTTTCATGACAGCTCCTTGGCGAATCGGGCGGGCCGCGCCTAAAGCGGCGGCATATTCCTGACATTAGTTCCTTCTCGCATAGTGGAACGCAAAAGAAAAGCACAAAAACGTCCCTGCCGGCAGGAAACATTAGACAACTCAAGCGATTTCAGGAAAGGGAGGCTACGGCCGGAGCGCTTCCTCGGCGCGGAAACCGCGCGAGCGCGAGATGCTGGCCACGGTGGTGAGCAGCCAGGGCAGGTGCATTTGCAAAAGCTCCTCCCGGGTGGTGAGCTGGCTGAAAGTGGCCAGGTTGACCGCACCCTCGGGCCTGCCTTGCTTGTTGAAAAGCGGCGCGGCCACGGCCCTTAAGCCGACGAAGGTGTCCTGGTCGTTGAGCGCGTATCCCTGGCGGCGCACCTGGGCCAGCCTTTCCTTGAGCGCCTCGCCGTGACCGCCGATCTCGGAGGCCACCAGCTCGTCCTTGCTCATGATGCCGATCAGCTCTTCCAGCTCGTCTTCGGGCAGAAAGGCCAGGATGGCCTGGCCGATGGAGGTGGAGTGGGCCGGCAGGCGGCTGCCCACGAAGAGGTCGATGTTGAGGATGCGCCGCGTTTTGATGCGCTCGATGTAGATCACATCACACCGGTCCAGGATGCCCAGGTTCACGTTCTGCTTGGTCTTGGCCGAGAGTTCCTCCAGGTAGGGCCGGGCCGCCTCGCGCAGGTCCAGGCTGGAAAGCACGGTAAAGCCCAACGACATGACCCGGGAACCCAGGTAGAACTCCTGGGAGGACTGATCGTAGCGCACGTAGCCCAGGCTCATCAAGGTGCGCAGCAGGCGGTAGGCCGTGGCCTTGGGCTGGCCGGTGAGCCGCGCCACTTCCTGCAGCCTGAGCCGCGGCTTGTGGCTGCTGAAGGCCTCCATCACCTCCAGGCCCTTGCGCAATGATTCGACCAGCTTCATGGGCGTTCCATTTCGTGAAACAAAGTATTGCAATATGATATGCAAAAAATAAAAGTTTCGGTGCCTTCGTGTCAAGCGCAAAGCGGTTTCTTTGCTTCGGGTTAGCTGGTTTTGAAAAGGGATTACAGGCCGCGCCGCCTGGAGACGCGCCAGGCCGCCGCGGCAATGATCGTGGCGATCAGGACTATGCCGGTGGATGCGGCATAGGCGCAGCGTACGCCCTGCACCAGGGCTTCATGCGGGGCCGTGGTGATCTGGGCCCCGGCCCCCAGCCCGGCCGCGACCAGCACCATGGCCGTGAACAAGGCCCCGGCCAGGGGCACGCCGGTGGAGTTGCCCAAGGTGCGCGACAAGGCCAGGAGCCCCGAGGCCACACCCAGATGCTGTGGGGGCGCTGAACTCATGATCGCTGTGTTGTTGGGCGATTGAAAAAGCCCCATGCCCAGGCCGATGGGCAGAAGTCTGAGGGCCAAGCCCCAGACGCTCACATCCCTGTGAATGGTGGTCATGACGGCGCAGCCCAAAGCCATGACAATGAGACCCAAGA
>CAZDRW010000259.1:0-5535 GCA_964507555.1 uncultured Desulfarculaceae bacterium | reverse complement strand
GCTGGATCATCAAGGCAGTCATCCCCATCTCCTTCGCTCTGCTGGGCATGGCCGCCGCATCCCGCTTGATTAGCTCCTTTGCCGTGATCTTCAACGAGCGGAAGGTGCGCCATGGCAATTAACGAGATCCTGGTCGTCGCAATGTTCCTCACCTTCTGCGCCTTTTTGTTCACCGGTTACCCGGTGGCTTACGTGCTGGGTGGGGTGGGGGTGCTGTTCACCGTGGTGGGCTATTTCTCGGACATGTATCTGGGTACCCTCACTGGCCTGGACTACATGACCCTGGGCATGGCGGTGAACCGTGTCTACAAGTATATGGACAATTGGGTGCTGGTGGCCTTGCCCATGTTCATCTTCATGGGCCTGATGCTGGACCACTCCGGCATCGCCGAGAAGATGATGAAGGCCATGCAGGACCTGTTTGGCAAGGTGCGCGGCGGCCTGGCGGTGACCGTGACCCTCATCGGGGTCATCCTGGCCGCCTCCACCGGCATCATCGGCGCCTCGGTGGTGCTGCTGGGCCTTTTATCACTGCCCGCCATGCTCAAACAGGGCTATTCCCGTCCTCTGGCCCTGGGCACCATCGCCGGTTCGGGAACCTTGGGCATCCTCATCCCGCCCTCAATCATGTTGGTAATCATGGCCGACCAACTGGGCCTGTCGGTAGGGGACCTGTTCATGGGGGCGGTCATGCCCGGCGTGCTGTTGGGGGGGCTCTACGTTACCTTCATCCTCATCTACTCCCTGCTCCGGCCCAAGGCCGCCCCCCTGGCCCCGGACCGCAAGAAACTGCAATGGTCCATGGCCTGGACCGTATTCAAGACCATCCTGCCGACGGCCGCCCTTATCGTGGCGGTGCTGGGCTCCATCTTCGCCGGCATCACCACCCCCACCGAGGCAAGCGGGGTGGGCGCCTTGGGGGCCACCCTCCTGGCGGCCTTCAATAAAAGGTTGAGCTTCAAGGTAGTTAAGGATGTGATCTTCGCCTGTTTCAACACCACTGCCTACATCTTCGCCATCTTCCTGGGGGCAACCACCTTCGCGCTGGTGCTCAGGAGCCTGGGGGGCGACGAGGTCATCGCGGCGGCCCTGACCGGCATCCCCCTGGGCCCCTACGGCATCATGGCGGTGATCCTGGGGGTGGTGTTCATCCTGGGCTTCTTCCTGGACTGGATCGAGATCACCCTGATCGTGCTGCCCCTGCTGGCCCCGGTGGTGGGCTCCTTGGGCCTCCACGTGGATGGTTACGGAATAGTGGACAACCCCGAGTTGGTGTGGTTCGTGATTCTAGTGGCGGTTAGTCTGCAAACCAGCTTCCTCACGCCACCGGTGGGTTTCGCCCTGTTCTATTTAAAGGGGGTGTGCCCACCCGACGTGAAACTCATCGAGATCTATAAGGGCGTGGTGCCTTTCATCTGCCTGCAGCTTCTGGGCCTTCTGATGGTGGTCTTCTGGCCCCAACTGGTCATCTGGCTGCCGGCCGTGGCTTACCGCTAGACGGGAGGGACTCGGACATGGCTAGCGAGTTCAACAAAATTCTGGTTGGGTTGGATCTCTCCACCTACAGCGGGGAAACACTGCGTTGCGCAACGAAGTTGAGCCGGAAGCTGGGAGCGGATTTGATCGTCTTGAACGTGATCCACCAACGGGACGTGGACGCCATTAAGTTCATCCAGCGCACCACTGAGATGATCGACGCCAACCAAATGCTGGAACAGCAACGGGAGGAACGCCAAGCTCAGGCCCAAAAGCTGCTGGACGAGGCTGGGGTGCGCGGCCGGATCTTGGTGCGGGAGGGGGTGCCCTGGGAGGCCATATTGGAGGCAGTGGAGGAAACCGGAGCTCAGATGCTGGTGGTGGGCACCAAGGGGCGCGGCGACAAGGGGCGCACTCTTTTCGGTTCCAACGCCGAGAAACTTTTCCGCCATTGCCCAGTGACGGTAGTCTCGGCCCGTGGCCTGCGCCACCGCGAAACCGTAGCCAAGCTGCGCAACAACGGCAATTGATGAGCGGGCTTAGACATATCCCGGGCTTCGGGTTTCTGTTGGCATTGGCCCTGATTTGGTGCGCGGTAAGCCAAGGGGAGGCGTCCTCCTCTCCTGAGATGGAGACAGCTTCCTGTCTGGAGTGCCACGCCGGCAAGAAGGCTGACTCGTGGCGGAGTGATCTTGGCCCGCATGCCGAACTTCCCTGCCAAGACTGCCATCAGGGAGTGGCGGTCTATCCTCACGAGAATTCGAAGCTGGCGCCATGTTTGGAATGCCATACCCGCCACGGCCGGGCGGTAATTGGTGACACTCACGCAGGGGTGGCTTGCGCGGCCTGCCACTTGGCGAATCTGCGGCCCTTGCGGCCGGTGCCCGGTGGGCCGGTGAAGGCCCTGGCTCCTCACAACCTCCGCGGCGGTCTTACCCTCCACCTCCTGGTGGCAGCGCCGGCACCGACCTCCTGCCGGCGCTGCCACCACGCCGCCAACCAAGTTGGGGCCTCCGCGGCATTGCTGCCGGCCAAGGGCCTGTTGTGTCTGCCCTGCCACGATGCCGGCCTCGGGTTGACCGAGTGGCCTTCCCGGATCGCCCTGGGAGTTTTCGCCTTGGGCCTGCTGGCCGCGCTGGGTTTCTGGCTGAGCGGCGCCCGCCAGCCTGGCCCACCTTTGGAGCCGGACGGCGAACTCCGCCCCAGCTTGGGGACCCGCCTGGGGAGGGGGCTGACTGCGTTGATCATGGACGGCTTGCTGCAACGTCGCCTCTGGCGTCATTCCCGCGGCCGCGGCTTGATTCACGCCTTGATTTTCTGGCCCTTTGCGGCTCGTTTCTTGTGGGGCCTGATCGCTCTGGTCTTGGATGAGTTCTGGCCCCATCTACCTATCAGCCAGGCCATGCTTGATAAAAACCAGCCGGTCCAGGCCCTGTTCTTCGACTTCACCGGCCTGCTAGTGCTGGCCGGGGTGGCTGCGGCTGCTTTGCGCCGCTTGGCCGGAAGGAACGGGCTGCCTTCCGGCCTGCCAGGACCGGATTGGCTGTCTCTGGGCCTGTTGGGAGGGGCGGTGGTGCTGGGTTTTGTGGTGGAGGCCGCGCGTCTAGCCATGACCGGTTGGCCGGCCGGAGGGCAATGGGCATTTGCCGGCTGGGGCTTGAGCTTTCTATACCAGCCTGGGGCGCCGCTGCAGGAGGCCTATGGCTACTTGTGGTACGCCCACGTCTTGGCCTGGTGCGGCTTTGTGGCCTATCTGCCCTTCGGCCGCATGTTCCATTTAATCACCGCGCCGCTGGTGTTGGCCTTGCGTGGGGCCGACGCCCATTAATGGATTCACGGCGGAGCAACTCGGGAGTTTAGAGACCATGCAAGCCAAAAGCAAAGAAAAGCTGGCGGATATTGTGGGCCAGGAAAATTTCAGCGACGGGATCATAGACCTGGTGAGCTACAGCTCCGATGCCAGCGAGCATTCCATTCGGCCCCAGGCCGTGGTCTGGCCGACCAATGCGGAACAGGTGCGTGATGTGGTTCTCTTGGCCAACGAGTTAGGGTTTCCCCTGTTCCCCCGGGGAGCGGGAACCGGCTTGTCGGGCATGGCGGTGCCCCGCTCCGATGGAGTGGTGATGGATTTGGCCCGCATGCGGCGCATCATCGACATCTGTATCGAAGACCGGGTGGCGGTGGTGGAACCGGGAGTGGTCTACGCCGATTTGGAAAAGGCTCTGGCGCCGCACGGCTACTTCTATCCTCCGGACCCAGCCAGCGGCAAGGTCTGCACCTTGGGCGGCAACGTGGCCACCAACGCCGGAGGGGTGAAGGGGGCCAAGTACGGCACCACCAAGGACTATGTGCTGGGCCTGAGTCTGGTGCTGGGCGACGGCCGGGAAATGCGGGTGGGTGGCCGCAACATCAAAAGCGCTTCTGGCTACGACCTGGCCCACCTGTTCGTGGGCTCTGAAGGCACCTTGGGGGTGTTCACCGAGATCATCCTCAAGATCAATCCCAAGCCGACGGCCACCGCAACCGCGCTGGCCATTTTCGACAACCTGGAGGACGCCGGCAGCGCCATCATCGGGGTTATGTCCAGCGGCATCGTGCCCAGCGTGCTGGAAATCCTGGGCCGGGAGACTCTGGAGGCCATCAACCAAAACACCGACCTCAACCTGCCCGAAGTTGACGCCATGCTCCTGTGCGAAACCGATGGCTTTACTCAGGCGGAGGCCGACTTTCAGATGGCGCGGGTGGTGGAGCAGTTCCAGAAAAACCAGGCCCGCCAGGTGCGTCAGGCCTCGGGAGGCGAGGAGGTGGTCGAGTTGTGGAAGGCCCGTAAGAGCGCCTATGCGGTGCTGGCCCGCCTTAAGCCCAATTTCGTGCTGGAGGACGTCACTGTGCCCATCAGCCAGGTGGTGCGGATGTTTAAAGGGGTGCAGGACATCGCCGAGCGTAACCGGGTGAGCATAGCCACCTTCGGCCACGCTGGCGACGGCAATCTGCATCCCCAGGTTCTTTGGGACGCTACCCAGCCGGGGGAGACCCAGCGGGTGGAGAAGGCGGTGGACGAGCTGTTCGCCCTGGCCATCAAATTGGGGGGTACCCTAACCGGCGAGCACGGCATCGGCCTTTCCAAGGCGGCCTATATGGGTCTGGAGCATGGCTCGGTCTCCATGGATATGATGCGGGTGCTCAAACGCGCCTGCGATCCCAACAACATCCTCAACCCCGGGAAAATGGCCTTGGAGGGCTAAATGAGCGCGTCAGCCAAGTTGGAGATTGAAAGAAGTTTCCGCGACCAGATAGGGCGTTGCTCCCGCTGCGGCTTTTGCCAGGCCCATTGTCCGGTGTTCGGGGCCAGCCTGCGCCCGGCGGTGAACGCCCGGGGTAAGATGCTGCTTTTGAAGGAGGTGCTGGAGGGCAAGTTAGAGCTCAGCCGGGAGTTGGCCGAATCCATCTTCCAGTGCACCACCTGCGCCTCTTGCTCAACCAACTGCCCCTCCGGGGTCCAGGTCCCCGAGATCATCAAGGCGGCGCGCCGCGACATGGCCGGTCTGGGCACCTGCCACCCCGCCTTCGTGGCCATGGACCAGGTGTTGGAGCAATACCCCAACATCTACGCCGAGGAGGAACCGGGCGACTTCGACCGCCCCCGCAACCAACGGGCAGAGGTGGTCTACTTCATGGGCTGCGTGGGGCAATACCGCGAGGAAGAGGCCACCGAGGCGGCCCTGGCGGTGCTGGATCATCTGGAGGTGGATTATACCCTCATTGACGAGGTTTGCTGCTCCGGGGTGCTGGAGGACGTGGGTTTCGGCATCAAACCGGTCCTGGCTGAAAAGAACCTGGAACTCATCCTGTCCACCGGCGCTCGCACTCTGGTCACCGGTTGTCCCTATTGTTTCCGTACCTTCAACAACAAAGAGGTTTACGCCCCGATCAAGCAAGAGGGCGTGAAAATAGTGCACCTCTCCCAATTCCTGGCCGGCCGTGATCTGGGAGTGCGCACCGACCAAGTGGTGACTTATCACGATCCCTGCGACCTGGGCCGCCACACCGGCATCTACG
>CAZDRW010000258.1:0-5541 GCA_964507555.1 uncultured Desulfarculaceae bacterium | reverse complement strand
CATCGTCGGGTTTGGGGGTATAAGGATAGGGGATGGGCACCTGGCTCAGCCACCAGGAGACCGCGGTGATGTCGTCGCAGATCTCGTAATTGCTCAGGTTGTACATGTAGGAGTACATGTCCTCGGTGGTGGCGCAGCTCACCGTGAAGATCTTGAGCAGGGGAGGGGCGGGGTGCACGTTGACCCCCAGCTTGGTCACCACCCCGGTGGAGCCCAGCCAGCCCTTGAACAAGCCGTCCAGCTTGGGCATGGGCAAAGTGCTGTGCCAGGCGTTTTCCTGGATAGCGCAGGAGCCCACCCTGACCAGTTCGCCTGTGGGCAGCACCACTTCCATGGAAGTGATCTCCTGGCTCTGCAGGCCGTAGCGGGCGTTCAAGCCGCCAATGCCGTGGCTGATGGCGCAGCTACTCACCGAAGCCGAAGGAGGGCCCACCGGCCAGCCGAAGCGCAGGCCCAGCTTGGTCAGCTCCGAAGCCAGCTGAGCGTGGGACACGCCGGGCTCGATCACCGCCACCCCATCCAAGGGGTCTATGTCGATTATGCGGTTCATGCGCTTGAGGTCCAGGAGGATGCCGCCGCGCTCGGGGATGGTCAGGCCTCCGATGTTGGTGCCGCCGGTGTAAGGCACCACTGGAATTTTCCGGCGGTTGGCCATCCGCAGGATCTCCTGGATCTGCTCCACCGTGGTGGCCATGGCCACGTAATCAGGCAGCTTGGGCTGCACAAATGAGAGATCATAGGAGTACGCGTAACGGATGTGCTTGGCGTCGGATGCATTGCCTGCGCCCACGATGGAGACCAACTCCTCCAGGACGGGATCTAATTTCTTGGCCGTGGCTGTTCCCATACCAACCTCCTTGCGCTAGAGAACGCGCGGAAAAACGTGCAAGCCATGGCACCGGCCAGCCGATGGGCTGGCTGGGGTTGCTGATGCGCGGCCGTGGTCCTCTGCCGGCACATTGCCGGCCGGGGATGCGGGCCCTGTGCTGCCCGGCCGACGCCGGGCGGCTATAATTGTTTGCTTGTGGCTATAAAAAAGGGCGGGAAGGATGCGACGCGCTCCAGTGTGGGGCGCGTCCCAGCAAGTGCGCTGCCGGACAGTCCTGGCGGACATGTATTCATCCTCCCAAATCATGACCCTGACAGCGCGGCTTATGCGGCTTGGGTAACCGTCGAAGCCGAGCCAGGGCTTGACAGGCTTTTCTCCGCGCCATGCGTGGAGGCGCCCTTTTTAAGGACGCGGCCCTTAATATTTCGTACTCCTCCGTCCGCTCAAGGTGCTTTAACTATGTTGTTGGGGCCGGAATGAGTCGGCCTGTAAGCTCACCAAGGCCAGGAGCCGGTCCTCCCTAGATCCGGCTCCTGGTCAAGGCTTTGATCACTTATCCTCGGGCAACGATGTGATGGTCCCGTCCCAGGTGTCCACCTTGCCGTCTATCTTGCCTTCCTCGGGGAACCAGGTCTGGGTGACGCACTTGCTCTCGGTGAAGAAGGCGAAGCCGTCGCGGCCCATGACGTGCAGGTCGCCGAAGAACGATTGCTTGTGTCCGGTGAAGCCGAAAATGCCCAGCGGCACCGGAATGCCCACGTTCACCCCCACCATGCCCGCGTGGGTACGGTAGGCGAACTGGCGCGCGTAATAGCCGTTCTGGGTATAGATAACCGAGCCATTGCCAAAGCGGCTGTTGTTCATCAAAGTGATGCCTTCTTCGAAGTTCTCCACCCTTTTCACGCACAGCACCGGGCCGAATATCTCCTCGCGGCCGCAGGACATGTCCTCGGTGACGTGGTCGATGATGGTGGGGCCGATGAAGAAGCCCTTTTCGCAGCCTTTGGCAACCTTGGGATTGCGGCCGTCCAGCGCTATGGTGGCGCCTTCCTCCTCCGCGGTTTTGATCCAGCCTTCCACGAAATCCTTGTGCCCCTGGTTTACCACTGGACCCATGCCGGTCTCGGGAAGCCAGGCCTTGCCCAACTGCACCTCGGAGGCGAACTTAACCAGAAGACCCACCAACTCGTCGGCGATGGCGTTTTCCACCACGATCACCGGAAGCGCCATGCAGCGCTGGCCCGCGCAGCCGGTGAAGGCGTTCATGATGCCCTGGGCGGTGCGCTCCAGCTTGCAATCCCTGAGCACCAGGGCGTGGTTCTTGGCTTCGCAGAGGGCTTGCACCCTCTTGCCATGGGCCGCCGCGGTGGAATAGATGTGCAGGCCCACCTTGGTGGAGCCCACAAAGCTGATGCCTTTGATGTCCGGATGCCTGAGCAGAAGCTCGGCCTGGTCGCGGCCCGCGGTCACCACGTTTATCACGCCGTCGGGCATGCCCGCCTCCTGCCAGAGCTCCATAACCCGCATGGCCGACTGGGGCACGAAGCTGGCGGCTTTTAGCACCATGCAGTTGCCGGTGGCCACGCAGATGGGGGTCATCCAGCCGTGGGGAATCATGGCCGGGAAGTTCCAGGGCGGAATGCCGGCGAATACGCCGATTGGCTCGCGGTAAAGCGCGGTGTCGTAGCCTGTGGACACCTGCATCAGGGCCTCGCCCTTCATTAGATGCGGCGCGCCGCAAGCGAACTCCACCACCTCGGTGACCTTGAGGATGTCGCCCATGGCCTCCTGGTACTTCTTACTCATCTCTTTGGCCAAAAGTACGGTCAGCTCCTCCAGGTTTTCGTCCAGCAGGGCCTTCATTCGGTAGAGTACCTGCACCCGCTTGCTCACCGGCGTGGTGGACCAAGCCGGAAATGCCTTCACCGCCGCCTGCACCGCCTCCTCGACCTCGTCGCTGGAGCACTGGGGAGCCAGGGCGATAACCGCGCCGGTGGAGGGGTTATAGCAGGGCATGTATTTGCCGGTTTTGGACTCTTTCCACTGGCCGCCCGCGTGGTATTTCAATTTAATCGGCTTCTCGCCGCTTATGGGATCGACCTTCAAGTCCGCATCCTCAAAGAAGTAGCGCCCGCCTTGCTGGCTATCACTCATTGCTTAAGCTCCTTGCCATAAGCGCCCACAGGGCCATTTGAGATTAACTCCGCCTTATCCAGGTGGTTTATGACGTATTGTTTATCAGCTAAAAACAAACCCGTCCCAATACCGGTCCGGGTGCTTATTCCGTTTCTTCCTCTTCTTTATCCGCCGGCACCATCATGTAGAGATCGCCAGAGCTTAGGTGACGCAAAAGCATGCCCCGGCTTAAAGCTTGCTGGTCCAGTTGCCCGCCGAACAGAGACCCCAAGACGGCGGGGGATATGTCTGAAGGGCTGATCTTGCTGGGAGCCTTGCCGTTGCCGCCTTGGTATAGGGCTTGGCGGCTGAACCCCAGCACTGCCGGGTCAAAGGGCTGCTCTCCCATGGCCTGGGCGAGGTGGTCGCCCACCGAAAGCAGGTCGGCGGCCATTTCGCGCCGGGCACCCACGCAGTCCTCGTTGATCATGCAATCGAAGATGCGGCAGTGGGATGCCTTGATTGATGCGTAAAACTCGTTGGGCAAATCCAAGTGCTCTTTCAGGTCCCTTAGCAGGTTGTCCAAAAAGTCCATGATCAAGATGAGCATGGGATTGCCGATCATGCGGGCCAGGTAGCGGTGGAACCCGATCTCCCTGCCCAACATCACCGCCCGGTCGCCGTCATGCTGTTCAAGTATCTCGCGCAGGCGGTCTATGTCTTCCTGGCTGCGCACCAGGGCCGCCAAGTGAGCCACAGAGGGTTCGATCATAAACCGCAACATGGTAATGTCGCGCACAGAGACGGTCTTGAAGTGGAGGAAGTTCATTATGCCGTGAACGGTGGTTTTCATGTCCACCTCGGCTACGAACACGCCTCCTTGGGTGCCTTTTCTGATCTGCACCAAACCCATGGCTTCCAAAACCCTGAGCGCCTCCCGCATGGTGGCTTTGGAAACCTCAAACTGGGCGATCAGTTCCTTTTCCGATGCAAGCCGGTCGCCCGGCTTGACCCGGCCGCTCAGAACTGCGTCCCTTATCTGCTCAATGATGCGGTCAGAGACTTTCTCGGTTTTGGTTGCCGCTTCAAACATTTAAATAAATAACTTTTCCGCAATCATCCCGCCTTGGGCCCCAATTCGGGTTTAAGGCGGTCTTAGGAATTTAAGGTTGTGAGAACTCTTAAGGGTGGTTATGTGACTTTATAAATAGCCGACAAGGTCAATGTCAAGCAAAATATCATAATATTTATATTGTATCAATTTCCAGCTACTCATAGCCCTTTTAAGGATAGACGATAAGGATCGCTCGGGGCAGGCTAGACATGATAAAGTTAATTAAATTAATATTTTAAAATGATATCGCCTCTCTTGGCCTTGCGCTAGACTGGCACCCGCAGCCTGCCGGTAAACTGCACAAATCATTTATAAAGGCCGCGCGGATAGCTCGAAATATTATATTCATTATAATTTTTTGGTTGACTTAGCCGTTGCGCTTATGAATAGAATGGCCTCCATGGAATTAAGCCTCGGTTTGGTTGGTGTACCGACAGGCCCGGGCAAGGCGGGCGGCATGCAAGGCCGGTTCGCCTCCTGAGGAAGGATTGGCAGGCATAACCATTTATTTTCGTTGCCTCTTTCATGCGAGGTAATTCAATTGGCTATCAGGATAGATCCCGAAAAGTGTACCGCATGTATGGCCTGTGAGTTGGCCTGCGGATATCACCGCGACGACGCGTTCGCCCTTATCTCCTCCTGCGTGGTGGTTTACCGCGCCAGAGAATCCAAGGATTACCTTGGCGTGTTGCTTAAAGAAGAGGAGGAGTTGGTGATCGCCCGCCCCGAAGGGCTGGAGATCAAAAGGATCGGCGCCACCGATGAGGAGCAAAGCAGCGGCGGAGGTGACGCCTCGGCCAAGCCCATGCTGCTCAGGGAGGCCTGCGACCTTTGCGAGGACCGTGAAGAAGGTCCTTTATGCCTTCAGGTCTGCCCGGTGGATGCAATTTACCAGGATTAATCTTTTGCCATGGCGCTGCCGCCCGCGGCAGGCTGGTCAAGGGGATAGGCGATGGAGTATCTCTCCTCCGATAAGGTGGCGGTCATTGATTTGGCCTCTGGCGAGGTAAGCGAGGACGAACTCAGCGAGGACCTGGTTGCCCAGCGCATTGGCGGTGCTGGAGTGACTGCGGCGCTTTACGAGCAACACAAAGACGGCGACCCCATCGTGCTGGGGGCCGGTCTTTTGACCGGCACCTTGACGCCGGCATCGAGTCTGGCGGTGATGACCGCCAAGAGTCCGCTTACGGGAACCGTGGTGCACGCGCCACTGACCCAGTACATGGGCCAGGAGCTCAAGTATTCGGGCTTTGACTACATTGTGATAAGGGGCGCTGCCCCTGAGCCTTCTTTTCTTTGGATCCATGACGGGATAGCGGACATGGAGCCGGCCGGGGTTCTCTGGTGCAAGGATGTATGGAGCGCGGTGCAGGCGGTGCGCCAACAGATGGGCGATGAGCTCATCCAGGTGCTGGGCGCGGGACCTGCCGCCGAAAAAGGTTCCAACCTGGCTCAGGTGATGGTCAACCAATGGGCCAGTGGC
>CAZDRW010000257.1:0-5541 GCA_964507555.1 uncultured Desulfarculaceae bacterium | reverse complement strand
GAGCCGTCCTCAGGTGGTGGGCATTTCCATGGTGTTCGCATCCCAGTCGGTGCAGGCCTTGGTGCTGGCCGGTCTGCTCAAAGAGCGCTTTCCGGAGATACATGTCACTCTGGGAGGCGCTTACCTATCGCAATGGGTGCTGCTCATGGGGCCGCAGCAGTTATCCGCGCTTTTCCAGGTAGCTGATTCGGTGATCTGCGGCGAGGGAGAAGAGCCCTTGGCCGAGTTCTTAGACCGCTTGGAGGCCGGGGACGATCTGGCCGGCGCGCCAAATCTTATCTACCGTGATTCCCATACCGGCCAGCCGGCGCGTTTCGCAGAAATGCAATACACCGATGTGGCCACCCAGCCGCCGCCGGACTACAGCGACTTTTTAGCCAACCGCTATTTGTCCCCCCATCTAGTTATCCCCTATTGCATAAGCCGCGGCTGCTATTGGGGGCGCTGCGCTTTCTGCCAAAGCCGCTATGGAGATCAAAACCCGCGCCGATACCAGACGGTGCCGGTGGAAAAGGCCTTGGCCGAGATGGAAGCCTTGGCTAAAGAATGCGGCAGCGACCATTTCAACTTCAGCAACGACGCCATCGACCCCGCTTATCTCAAGAAATTCAGCAAGGCCTTGCTAACAGCGGGAAAGAGCTTCGCCTGGAACACGGACCTCAGGGCGGAAAAGGCCTTCGACGCCCAGCTTTGCAAGCAACTGGCCCAGGCGGGTTTGAACAGCGTGGCCATCGGTTTTGAAAGCGGCTGCCAAAAGGTGCTGGACGCCATGGACAAGGGCAACCGGGTTGAGGTGACCCGCCGGGTGTTTAAAAATTTCTATGAGGCGGGCGTGGCTACCCAGGCCATGGGCTTTTTCGGGTTTCCCGGCGAAACCGAAAAAGACGGCGAGGAGACGGTCAAATTCCTGGAGGACAACCTGGAGCATGTTTCCTATTACGTGCTCGGCTTGTTGATGGTGCTGCCCGGTTCGCGGCTTTATAACCAGCCCTCCAAGTACGGCATCGATTACATAAACTATGAAGGCAATGACCTCATAACCCCGGAGCCGGTGTGGAGCTCTCGGCAGCGCATGCCGCGCGAAGCGGTGCAGCGCCTCTACCAGCGCCTGAGCAGCCTGGAGCGAATTTTCGCCATAAACGATTATCCCTTTGTAGGCGGCCTTTCCACCAACCACGGTTTTTTGTATTTCCGCCATGGGCCGGATATCCTAAAACGCCTGCGTGGGGAGGAGATGAAGCGCCACTTGCGCCAGCACGCGGTCCTGGGTTTGGACCGCGCTCACCAGGCCACCGGCAAAATCAAGGGGCATTTGGTGCCGCGCTTTCGTGGCCCCTTTAAGTTGCGCCGTTCGCCGTTTCTCCTGCCCCAGGCTGGCATGGACCCGAGTCAGGTCCCGCCCCTGTTGCCCAGGGGGCCGGGGATCGATTACCTGCTGGCGCCATTGATCCCGCCGATCGTGCTTTCACAGGAGCATAAAAAATTGCTGGAACGGATCGATGGCAAGAGCAGCTTGCGGGCGTTGATGGGAAACCAAAAAAACGGCTTGCAGCGCTTGCATTTCCTCATGGGCCTGCTTTCAGCGGGGATGGTGGAGCTTAATGAAGGCGCGTAAAATTAAACGGATCATTGGAAAGGTGGAGAACCCAGGTGGCCGCGCTATCGTCTAACCGGGCGGCTCTTTACGAGTTGCATGACTTTTGGCTGGAAATGGCAGCCACCCGGCCCTGCTCGCTGGAGGTGGACTACCGCCTGCGCAAGATGGCCCGACGTCTGGCCCATATGGCTGACATGATGTTCATCAAAACCAGCAAGGCCCAGGAAATGCTGAGCCAGTGCCGGGACCTCAGCCAGAGGCTTCAGGAAAACCTCGATAACATGGACCAGGAAGAAAGCCGGGATCTATACCGGATTCTGACCGTCCTTGAGGTACTATTCGAGGATCTGCTGACTAGGACCTACGAGTTTAGGGTAAAGGCGGGATAGGGAATTAGGCCGCGGGTTGCAAGAAAAGCCATTCTGCTAACGGCGGCAGCGCTCAGGGGATCCCAATCCCACATGCGATGATTTCGTGACCGTTGGATAGCTCTAGCTAAGTCGTCATGGAGCAGGTGGAGCCGCGCTGGATTCTTGTAGCCTAATTCGGAGTGTACAGAACCAGGCGCCTCCATGCCCGCCGTCAACCTACCAGCGGAAAAAGGCAAATATGGAAATGGTCCAATCCAATAGATAGTTTTTCTTTGTATGGGAGGCTGAGAGGAAATGATGTGTATATCGTCAGCTGATTTGGCACACAAGGGGGTAAATTTCTAAGTTAGGGGTTTGGTTCCCTCCAGCCTTGGGCTGTTTGAGTTGTACCATTCAAAAATTTTCAAAGACAACCCTAAAATACGCTTGAAATCTCCAGGGTGAACAACCCGTACGGGTGCGAGTCCAGCCGTATACACCAAACACATCAATAAGTTATTACTAGGGCCAATTGTAAGCCGTCGTCCAAAATGCGAAACCTTGCCAGGCGAAAGGGAACGAGTTCCGCCTCCCGGTCGGGACTTGGTGGAAGCAGCCAGTACCGGTGACTGGTAGGTGGCAAAGGCCTCGTTTTGGGGCAGGCGCCGTGGGGGTAGGTCAGTAACGGGCTAGCACCTATTCTTTCCCGTTATTTGCAGGTCGATGATCAACTGGTCTGACTCCATCAGGTTATTGCTGATTTTGGTTTGACCTTTTAATTAACCTACGCCAGCAGCGATCTTTTAGGTTTTTTATCAGTGGGTTATCAGATTAGTTCATCCATTTGTATTAGTAATGGCTTGAACTGGGATAAACTGAGGGAGCAAAATTAGACAAAGTTTCGCGAACAATACAGTCACAAGGTGGGTGAACTCAATGGTTGACCGGACCAGATCTGGACCAAGGCGCACGGGCCTTCTGGCATGCCTGTTCCTGGTGCTGACGCTGATGACCTGGCCCGCCTCGGCCCTGGCCAGCAGCCTCGAGATGGGCTTGGCCCTTGAAAAATCCCTGGCCCTCTCCATGACCGCCTCTGGCGCACCCGGCGGACTGGCCGGCGTGTGGACCGACGACGTCAGCTGGAGCGCCGCTCGGGGCCTAGCCAATGTGGAAACCCAAACTCCCATACGGTCCACGGGCGTCTGGCGCATAGGCAGCGTGACCAAGACGTTCACGGCCACGGCAGTTTTGCGCTTGGCCGACAAAGGGCTGCTTAGCCTTGACGACAAGCTGAGCAAATATCGGCCCGACTTTCCCAAGGCCGACCAGATCACCGTCCGCCAACTCTTGCAGCACACTTCGGGCATTTTTTCCTGGGACGAGGACGATGCCACCCGCGAGGCAATCGTAAACGATCCGGACCGCGGCTGGACCATGGAAACCATGATAGAGCTGGCGGCCCAAAAGCCTTTTTATTTCGAGCCTGGCCAGGGCTATCACTACTCCAACGTGGGCTACTTTCTGCTGGTTCCGGTCATAGAGCAAGCCTCGGGCAAAACCGTGGCCCAAGTCATTGCCGACGAAATAACCACGCCCCTGGGCCTCGAGCACACCTACATGCCCGAGTCCCTCAACTACCCGGACCAGACAATCCACGGTTATCAGAAAAAAGATGGGTCCTTACAGGACCTCACCGGCACGGGGCTGGCCCGGGTCATCAATTATGACCTGGCCCACACCGCAGGCGGCATGGTCTCCACCGTGGACGACCTTAAGGTCTGGACCCGGGCATTGGCCACGGGCCAGTTGCTCAGCCCGGCCATGCACCAGGAGCAGATGCACACTGTCTCCACGTCCACGACCAGCGACGCCGGCTACGGCCTGGGGGTTGTTACCTTCGACGGCTGGCTGGGCCACAGCGGCGGCGTGGCCGGCTCCATGTGCAACATGTACATCAACCCCGCAGAAAACCGGATTATCATCCAGTTCTTCAACATGCTCAACCCGGTTGACCTGCAGCAGAACGCGGCTGACACCGGGGCTCTGGCCAACGTCTTGTTGGATATGATCCGCATCACCGGCTCACAGCCCCAGAGAACTACCCGATGATTCCAAGGAACTATTGTTCATCGTCAGCAAAAGTGGCACACAAAAATCAAGTAAAATAAGTTACTGATTGACAGGTAGATATTTCGGTGGCCCTTGAGGGCGGCAATATGACCTGGTGGATGGAGTCCTGGCCGTGGCTGGCGAATATGAAGAGCCGAGACACGGGATATACCCGGGTCCCGGCTTGGGGAGAGGGCTGATTTAAAAAAGACCGCGGGGGGAGAGGACTAGCCTAGATGGTTGCGGCGTGCATCAAATATGCTTCGCACCACCGGTACCAACTGCTTGAACTCCCCGTTGAGGCTCTGGGGTCCGTCGCATAACGCCTTCTCCGGATCGTGATGTACCTCGATCATCAACCCGTCGGCCCCGCTGGCCACCCCGGCCAAGGCTAGAGCAGGCACCAACTCCCGCACCCCGGTGCCATGACTGGGATCCACGATCACCGGCAGATGGTAATGCTGCTTTAAGTAAGCCACGTTGTTGAGGTTTAGTACATTACGGTACACTCGATCGGCGGTCTTATCACCCCGCTCGCATAATATCACCTGAGGATTGCCCTCATAAAGTCGCAGGGCCGCGCCCAAAAATTCGTTTACGGTCACGTGATCCCCCCGTTTCAGCATCACCGGCCGGGGATTTTTCACCTCGGCCAGGGCGTCCAGGAAGGTGTAGTTAAGACAGTTGCGCGCTCCCACCTGCCAGATGTCTATCTCGTATTTCTCAAAGAGAGGGATGTCCCGGGCGTCCATGATCTCAGAGACCACCGGCAATCCTGTGGACTCACGGGCCTCGGCCAGGAGCCTCAGTCCTTCCTCGCCCAGGCCCTGGAAACTGCGGTGCATGGTACGGGGCTTGAAGGCCCCTCCCCGCAGAATGTTGGCCCCGGCCTGGAGCACGATGCTAGCCGTATTCATCAACTGGTATTGGGTCTCGATGGCGCAGGGCCCAGCCATAATAACCAAATCCTGGCCGATCTTCAGACCGTTTTTCAGCTCCACAACCGTGGATGCAGGGTGGAACTGCTGGGAGAGTTCCTTGAAGGGGTCGGAGATGCGGTGGACGTTTTGAACAAATTTCAAGGTCTGATATTTGTCAATATCCAACTTAGTCACATCGCCCTTGACGCCTACCATTGTATAAGTGTCCCCGGAGAAGATGTCCAATCTCTCCCGGGGAACTCCATCTTCGGCCAAAAGGTTGACAGTATGTTCCAGTCCTTCTTTTCCCGCACTGGCTTTAAGTTGGATAATCATCTTTCACCTCTTTGGTTGCTGGCCCCGGGGTCAACTTCCGGGGGCAATAAAAAAAGCCCACCGTCAACTGACGGTGGGCTGTGTGTTCGGGCTGATGTTCGGGCTAAGTAACTCCGGCCTTTTGGCAACTCACCGTCGGGGTGTGCTCCCAATAATAATAGCCGAAAGCCTTGAAGCCGACGCCACCGCTGGCTTCCTGATCCCCCATCTGGAAGCGCGGCTGGAGGAG
>CAZDRW010000256.1:0-5555 GCA_964507555.1 uncultured Desulfarculaceae bacterium | reverse complement strand
GCGCCCTGGCCTGGGCGGCCAGGGCGGCGCAAGCTGGATCCGGGGCTGACACGGGACCGTCCAGGTGCAGGTCCGCGGCGTGCAGCAGGCGTACCGTCGGCATCAGGCGATCAACTGCGCCGCGTTATTGCCCATCACGGCCTCCAGATCAGGTTGGGAAAGGCCGGCCTGGGACAGCTCCTTGCGGTAACGGCTCACCGGCAGAAGCGGATAATCGCTGCCCAGGAGCACCTTGTCCGCCCCCAGGAACTCCACGGCCAAGGCGTAGGCCCTGGGTTGGTAGAGAAAAGGCGCGGCCGCGGTGTCGATCCATACGTTGCGCAAGGCCTTGGACACCTCTTTCTTCAGCGATGCATAAAAGAAGAGCCCCCCGGCCATATGGGCCAAGACCAGCTTGGTGCGCGGATGCGCCTTGATCAGCCCGTACAAGGCGGCCAGGGTCATGGGGGCCTTGCCCGGATAACGATGGCCCACCGGCTCGTTGGTGTGCAAGAGAAGCGGCTTATCCTCCAAAGCGCAAAGCTCGCACAGGGGACCCAGGGCCCTGATGTTGAGGTCGGTGCTGTAAAAAGCGATTTCGCCCAACCCGTGCAAGCCCATGGCCAGGCAGCGGGAGGCCTCAACCTGGGCCCAGGCCGCCACCGGATGCACGCAGCCCAGGCCGCGCAGGCGCTCCGGGTATTCCTTTATGACCGCGGCCAGGTATTGGTTATGCAGGCGGGCGTTGGCCTCCTTGACCCAGGGAAAGCCCAGGGCCCAGGACTGGTCGACTTGTTCGGCGTCCATGGCGCTGAGCAGTCCCTCTGCGGTGACCATGGGCGCTGTGGGGTCTCTGTATATGGATGCGAAAGCGGGCTCGCCCTGTAAAAAGCGCTCCCGGTTCTCGACTACTTCCGGCGGAAATATATGGGTGTGTACGTCGATTATCATGGCCAAAATATAGCAACCTCCTTACTGGTGGTAAACCCTGATGAATAATCTTGACACACCACTCAGGCAGACGATACTATACGGTACGGGTGTTGACCATACAAATGTGAGGTTCGCCATGACCGTCAAGTCCCTATGTGACCTTGGTTGCCACGAAATCGACCTGGAAGAGGTGGAAGTCCCCCTGCTGGGCATCGTGGCTGCCGGACTGCCCATTGAAGCGGTGGCCGAGGAGCGCACCGTATCCATCCCCAAGGACATGCTGGGGCGCTTCCGCACCTTCGCGCTGGAGGTCAAGGGCGAGTCCATGATTGACGAGCATATCAGACCCGGCGATGTAATCGTGGTGGAAGAGCGCCAAACCGCGGAAAACGGCCAGATGGTGGTGGCGCTGATAAACGAAACCGACGTGACTTTAAAGAAATTCTATCTGGAACGTGACGGCATCCGCCTGGTGCCGGCCAATCCGGACATGGAACCCATCCACCTGCGGCATGATCAGGTGCGGGTGCTGGGCGTGGTGGCCGGCCTGATCCGTCACTACAGCCGCCACTAGGATCATTAACCTTCATCCGGCGGGGAAGCAAGCCATGCGGGCCCAGGTCATCTCACCGTGCATCACCACCGACAAGGTGGCAGAGAGCAAGCAGTTCTACGTCAAATACATGGATGCCCGGGTAAACTTCGACTGCGGCTGGTATGTTGACCTGCATTTCGGCGATAGAGCCTCTTCCCTGCAATTCATGTCGCCGAAAGCGCCTGGCCAACCTCTATGCAATTGCGCCGGGCTGACCTACAACTTCGCCGTTGACAAGGTGGATGAAGAATTTGCCAAGCTCGCTGAGGCCGGACTTGAGATAGTGCTGCCGCTGGAGGACCACCCATGGGGCGACCGCGGCTTCGCCATTATGGATCCCAATGGGATCATGCTGTATGTCTATTCGGAAATAGAGCCCACCGCGGAGTTCAAGCAGTATTACAAGTAACCTGCTTCTAAGCGATCATACCTACCCTGACCGCTAAACCCAAAACCTCCCAAGCCAGGGCCTAGCGCCGAGGATCAAAGGGCCTGAGACTAGACGGCTTCCGCTTACGTTTAATTATCCGCTTGGCCTAATACGCTTTTGTATCCGTCCCATTATTGGGGGGCCGCCCCCAACCCCACCCAGTTTCCTGAATCATATTCATAGCGATAGCGACTAGGTTTTTGCTACTCTAGAAACAACTTGCGCGCCAAAGGCTGGTGGGATAGTTTTTGTGGGCTAGGTGATTCACCGGGCCTGCCCTTCGATATCCATGCATACTAAATAGGCAGCGCATCCCGGGCTTCATAACGCCCGGACGGGAGATTGTGCCATGGCCTCCAAGAGCAACCAAGCAGACCATCGCCGCAACAGCCTGGGCCGCAGGCTAAAGAAATCCTTCATACGCAAGATTGCCTCCGCGGCCGAACACTTCGACTTCGTGGGCTTGTTGCGGCGCATCTCCAATTCCGAGGCAGGCCGTCCCTGGCTGGAGCGCTTCCAGGACATACCCAATGATTGGCCCAACCAGGCTGAGCTTGACGCCTTAACGGTCAGGCTCACCATGGAGCAGTTGGAGAGCGAAGGCGAGCCCGCCACCAAAGCCCAAATAGAGGAACTGGTGGCCGAGGTTACCCACGCCTATGACCATGAAATTCATATCCTGGGCAGCACCGCGGTAACCACCCTCATGAACGGCCTTTTCGACCAGGCCGATCCCACCCGCCCCTTTGTCTCCGCCGATGGGCGCGACCTGGCTCACCTTGACGAATTAAAGGAATATCGCAAACAGGGCCTCGGCGTGGTGTACCTGGTCAATCACTCTTCTCATCTCGACGAATTCCTGGGCGCCGTGCAGGCCATGTGCGTCGGCCTGGGCCTGCCTCTATTTGCCGCAGGCCAAAACATGATGGCGATCAAGAGCCTGGAAAAAGTGTTGCGCATAGGCTCCTACATAGTTCTGCGCCGAGGCGCCTCCCGTCAGGCTCTATCGGCCCTATTTAATTTTTGCCGCGCTGTCAGCGAAATCGGCAACCAGCAGGCCATATTCCTTGAGGCATGGCACGGCGGAGCCCGCAGCCGCGACGGCAGCCTGCGCTATCCCCGCCGCCTGGTGACCCTGCGCGGGGCGCTGGCCACGGAAAAGGACGTGGTGGTGCAGCCGGTGGCCGTGTCCTATTCGGTGGTGCCCGAGGATCTTTCCCTGGCCGCACGCAAAGGGGCCATGTGCTGGTTTCGCGGATTGGGCTTCTGGCGGAGCCTGGCCCGGATTCCCATCCACCCCCGCTCCTGGGTGTGGCGTTCCGCCCAAAACCTCTATGGCCGGGCCGTGGTCACCATGCCCAAGCCAATTTTGCTGTCGCAGCTCAAAGAACGCCACGCGGCTGATCCGGGCGGTTTGGCCGTGGACGAATACGTGGCGCTCTACGCCATCCGCGAAATAGCCCGCACCAAAAAAGTCATGGCCAGCCAGCTGGTGGCCAGAGGGCTCATGCGGGCCGGCCGCCAAGCCGCCGAGGCCCCGGCCGGCGAAGCCAAGGCCGATCTGGCCGCCGCGGTGGAATATGAAAAACAGCTTTTGAGCGAATATCACCAAAGCACCTTTGGTCAAGAGCCCGACCTTGAAGACTTCATCCGAAACCATTCCACCCAGGAGGTGGTGGCCGACGGCCTAAAAACCCTGAAAAGGCGCGCGGTGCTCAAGCGCTGGCGGCGCGATATTTACGGCCTGCCCGCAGTGAAAAGCGATGCGGGCCTGGCTTTCTATGCCACCCACGGCGACCGGCGGATCTATTCACCCACCGCGGACCAGAATATCGTGGTGGTGGGCGCCAATGACTGGGGCTTCGCCCTGACCAGCCTGGTGGGCAACCGGATGCTGGAGGAGAAACGCTACCTCAACGCCAGCCTCACTCTCTATGATTCCCGTCCCGAAGTGGCCCAGGAAATGGGGGTCAACCGCCGTCCTCCCGGGCGCTTCGAAGACCACCTGCTTCCCAAAAACGCCTTTGTTACCAGCGACCGGCTCAGCGCCTTCCGCAAAGCCTCGGAGGTAATCCTGGCCCCGGCGCCCAGGGATTTGCCGGCCAAGATCAGGTTCATACTGGAAAACGCCGAGCAGAAGCTGAGGGTGCTGGTGGTGACCTGCGGATTCGAGCCGGAGAGCCGGCGCTTGCCCTGCCAGATTGTCTATGATCTGGCCCGCGAGATCGGCCGGAGGGACGTGGAGGTTTACGCCCTGGTGGGGCCAGTGGTGGAGATAGACTTGGTCGAGGGCCGCGAGGCCACCGGCATCCTGGGCGGGCCGGCCGCGGGCCGCGATGCATTAGCCGATCTGTTCTCACACCCGCCCTTGGGGGTGGTGCCCAGCGACGACCCCTTGGGCATCCAGGCGGCGGCCATCTTGGCCCGGGTCTACGCCATGTGGGCCAATATAAAGATGCGCCAGGGAGAGCTGGAAGGCTCCGCCCGGGTGGGCCATTATTCAGCCCGGGCTGCCGCGGAGGCCACCAAGCTGGTCATGGCCTTGGGCGGCAAGGCCGAAAGCATGGCCGCCGGCTCAGCCGCTTGGACCGCCATTTACGCCGCCGAAGGGCTGGCCGGCAATTTGCGCGATTTCGCCCGCAAGGTCTTGAGCGCGGCCAAAAAAAGCGGCGATCTCGCTCAGGCGGCAAAAAAGGTCATGGGACAGTTGGCTGATCAGGGTATCAGGCTGCAAACCTATTATGACTTGAACGCGGCGCGGCATCTGGCCGAAAAAGCCGGGCTCGATATGCCAATTCTGCGCGAGGCCAATGCGGCGCTTTGGGGAGAGGTAGAGCAAACCGCATGAAGCTGCCGGTGAAAACCATAATCCGCCAGGACCAATGCATCGGATGCGGCGAGTGCGTGCGGGTGTGCCCCACCAGGGCCATCGGCCTGACCGATGGCGTGGCCCGGATCGTGGGCGACCGCTCTCTTTATTGCGGGCACTGCGTGGCGGTGTGTCCGGTGGACGCGGTGGAACTGCCGCTACTAGCTGACCAGGCGCTGGCATTCACCAGTTTTACCGCCGACGACCGCTGGCTGCCCTACGGCCAACCCGATCTGGCCCAGCTGGTGCGCTTGATGCGTTCGCGCCGCTCCTGCCGCAACTACCAGGACAAGCCGGTAGCGCGGGAGCTTTTGGAGGATTTGGTCAAGATCGGCATAGCCGCGCCGTCGGGCACCAACAGCCAGCGCTGGACCTTCACCATCCTTCCCACCCGCAAGGCGGTCATGGCCTTGGCCAATCCCATCGCCGATTTTTTCCGGGAGCTGAACGCCAAGGCGGCCAAGCCCAGGTTGCGCGGGCTCTTGAAGGCCCTGGGCAAGCCGGATTTGGATATCTACTATAAAGAGCATTTGGAATCGGTGCGGGAGGCCTTGGCGGAATGGGAGGCCACCGGCCGGGAGAGGCTCTTCCACGGCGCGCCCGCGGCCATCATAGTGGGCTCCAAGCCCGGCGCTTCCTGCCCGGCCGAGGACGCGCTCCTGGCCTCGGGCCAGATAATCTTGGCCGCCCACGCCATGGGCCTGGGCTCCTGCCTCATCGGCTATGTGGTGGCGGTGATGAAGAACCAA
>CAZDRW010000255.1:0-5556 GCA_964507555.1 uncultured Desulfarculaceae bacterium | reverse complement strand
CGCCGTCGCTGTAGTCCAAAATCAGCGTCACCCGCCGGGCCGCCCGGCCCAGGCCGCGCAGGCTCTGCCCCGCCCGCTCGGCCAGGCCGTGCAGGGCCCTTTGCACCTCGGGCGCCTCGTTGGTGTCGCCCGCGAACTCGTGATCCAGGCGCACCACCGGCGGCTTGGCGTCCAAGGGCAGCACCGGGGAATCGTCCTTGCCCCGCAAAAGGCCGTGGATGGCCGGACCCCGCCGCCCGAACAGCACCTCCCAGTGCTCCGGCCCCCAGGCCAGGGCCTCCCGCACCCGCGCCAGGTTGTAATCTTTGAGCAGCAAGAGGTCCTCGCGCTCCAGGCCGGGCAGCATAGAGAGCGGCAGGGGCTTTAAAAACGCCTCCTCTCCGCCGGACGGCACCAGGCATTCGCCCAGGGGCTTGACCACCCGGGTGGCGGCCTTGGCCACCAGCTTGTTGGCGGCCAGGCCCCAGATGGGGTCCAGGCCCAGACGCCGGCGGGCCTCCTTGCGGATGCGCAGGCCCACGTCCTGGGGGGGGCCGTGCAGGCGCCGGGTGCCGGTCAAATCCAGGAAGATGTGGCCGGTGTCCTCCTCGGTCTCGATCAGGGGCGAAAAGGGCTGCACCAGGCTCAGGAGCCCGGCCATGGCCTGCTCGTAGCGGTGGGGCTTGGGCGGCACCAGGCGGGCGTCGCGGCAAAGGCGGCGGGCGCGCTCCAGGGCCATGTGCTTGCGGATGCCGGCCTGAAAGGCCTCCTCGCTCATGTCATAGACCAAGGCCCGGGCCGCGCCAAAGGGCGCCACGATCACCGGGCGGTCGTGCAGGCCGGGCTCGCAAAGCCGCTCCACGGCCACCGCGAAATCGGCCACGTTGAGGTGCATAACCGCGCGCTCTAGGCTGCTGGCTGTCATTGATCTATAATCCCGCTTGGCCCCGGGGGCGGTGTCTTAAAGGCAGGCATACGGCTTATAGGGACAGGATACCCGCGACCGGGCTCATAGTCAACATTAGTATAGCATACAGGAAAAGCCAAGCCGCGCCCGGCTGGGGCACGGCTGGAATGAAAATGTTTAACGACCTGTTTTTATTGATTGATCTTAGAGTATCCCACTATCTCCGGCTTTTCTCGCCTGCCTTCAGGCCGGATCCCCGTAGCCGGTCAGGCTGTAGTTCCTGAAGCAGTACCCGAGGGTGAGCATCATGCAGCCGTCTACTCGGGGCTCGACCGTGTAGGAGACCCCCAGACCCTCCAGCCAGCCCTCGATCCGCTCGAAAATGCCGCACTGGTAGTGCTCGATGGCGCCCAGGCGCTTCACTCCCTCGTAGGCGAAACAGGTTTGCATTGCGCAGCGCATCACCTCCGGCGCGGGGAAGGAATAAGAGAACCCCATGAAATCGGCCACGAGGATCTCGGAGGTCCGATTCACGTAATCCTGAAAGCTTTGGAAATCGTTGACCGCGGGCACGCCCAATAGTTTCATGAGCCGCTTGGTCTCGATCAGGGCCATGGAACGGACCGCGCGCCGGTTGATGCGGTTGGCCTTCTCCATGCCCACCTCCTGCATGCAGTGGGCCAGCCACATGGCGTCGTGGGTCATCCACTGCTTGATAAGCAGTTGCCTTACCTGTTCCGGGCTGGGGCTGGTCATGGCTGCCTCCTTTTAAACGCCATTTAAGCACGGAACTCCCGGCCCGGCATCCTCCATTCGGGTGATCGCCATGCCTGCCCGCATCAGCCAGCGCTCCGCCCATAAATAAAGGCCCGGCTCCAAATCTCGGAGCCGGGCCTGGTTTAATTATTTGCTAATCAGCTGGCGAGGCTGGCGCTAGGACTCGCTCACTTCGTGGCCGCGTAGGGCGCCCCACTCGCTGAACAGGCGGTCCCTCTCCACATCGCCGGATACGCCCACCGAGTACTGGCCTCCCAGCACCTCGGCTTCAAAGCGGCGGGCCTCCTCCTCGCTGATTTCCTCACCCTTAAGCGAGGGATACTCGCCAGGCAAGCGGTCGCTGAACACGTTGCCGCCTACTCCAATGCTGTATTCGGTGTTGGCCATGACAGCCTCCTTTCTCTTTAACGCTCCCCCGGTCAAACTCCACTCAATTATGTTACCGGGCTCTATCTGCAATCCCTGCCCTATTTCCCGCAGGGTTTTTATATCCTCTGGTTTTAAGTTAAGCCGTAAGCGCAGTAAGGCAACCCGGGGTTCACATTTTCACATCTCGCCCGGATGGAGGATGTCTGGCCGGGAGCGCCGTGCTTCAATATCCGGCACCAGGGAGGCGGGGCGGTCCACCTGAAAAATCAATAAATAAGTGGCTCGCCGGCTAGCGCCTATTGTGTTCGCAGCCGGAAATAGATGAAAATATAAAATGAAAGGAAACGGCACCATGAAATTCAATCCTGATTTCGCTTCACCTTGCGGCCTTTACTGCGGCGTCTGCGCCATCTATATCGCCCACCGCGACAACAACCAGAAATTCAAGGAAAGGCTGGTTGCGCTTTACCAGGGTGGTGTCCCCGGCAAGGGCACCCTGCCCAACAGCGAAAACCTCACGGTTGACGATATCAGATGCGGCGGCTGCCTTTCCGACGACCTGTTCATGCATTGCAAGCAGTGCGAGATCAGGGACTGCACCCAGGAAAAAGGCTACGCCGGCTGTCACCAGTGCGGCGAATTCCCCTGCGACCATATCGATAATTTTGCCATGACCGTTGGCAAAAAAGTCATCACGCGCTGTGTTCCGTATATGCGGGAGTTCGGGATCGAAAAATGGATTCAGGATGAAGAAGCCCGCTATTATTGCCCTGAATGCGGAAACAAGGTTTTCCGAGGCGCTGTGAAATGTAATCAGTGCAAAGCCAAGTTGGACCTGGACTAGTTTTGCCCCGGCTCTGAAATGCGTAAGAAAGGAAGGTGCCCCAGGTTTTTGCCCTGGATAAACGCATTAAAACCTCCAAGAATTGTCGGCGCTCAATTGATTAAGTCTTTAGCTAAAGGAGGACGGCATGAGTGAGGGAGCTTCCAGTTCACCAGTTATTCGCAAGATGGTTCCCGCGGATCTGGACCAGATCGTTGATATTGACATCAAGGTCCTGGGCAAACCAAGGCCCGAGTACTGGGAAATGAAGATCGAGCTGGCGGAAAAACGCGCGGAGGTTTCCTTCCTGGTTGCCGAACTGAGTGGCAAGGTCATTGGTTTTATTATCGGCGGCGCCAGCCGCTGGGAATACGGCGTTCCGGAAGATATCGGCTGGATAGACACCATAGGCGTGGACCCTGAATATCAAAGGATGGGCATCGCCAAGGTCCTCTTCAGCGAAATGACCAATAACCTGAAGAAGATCGGCATCAACACCATATATACTTTTGTGAAGCGGAGGGATTGGAGGCTTTTAAAATTTTTCGACAGCCTGGGCTTCCAGCAGGGCGACATGACCAACTTGGAGCTGGATATCTAGGTTTTAGCTTAGTCTTCGCACCCGGCGTTGACTGGCGTCAACGATCAAACCAGAATCAGCCTAAACGCTCTGGCAATCGCGCCTGCTCAGGATTGCCATCAAAAGGTAAGGTTCAGGCGCTGGCCGCTTGCTCACGTCTGCGGTATTTAGATTAGACAAGAAAGATCGTAGCGAATCTTGAGCCGGTTTTTTTGCTTTACATAGGACTTACTCTCATATTAGCTAGAAGAAGCTTATCAACCGGCTAGGCGCTAAAGATTATCGTTCTAGTCTGAAGACGGCAAATGATGGCGCGCGTTTCTTAGAACCCGCGGCAAAAAGAATAAACTAATCCGGTTAACCTGCCCCAATTGCCGAGTGCCCACTGTTTTTGCAACTTTTTGAGCTTTTTTTGAAAACAACCTCGTTCGATAGGGGCCCTTTGCATGCCAACCCCTCTGCGCAACTATCCGGCACGCCATAAGGCCGCCTGGGCTTTTGCCCTGGCGGTGTTGTGGATGGTTTGGGGGGGAGCCTCAATGAGCCAGGCCTCCTCGGCCGAGTTGTGCTCCCAAGATATGCAGGGCCTGGCCGCGAGCATGACCCAAGCCTATGAGCGGGTCAATGATTACACCACGGTCTTCTACCGGCGCGGCCGCCAGCAGGAAGAGGAGCTTTGCCCCCAGGAAACCATCCTGCTCAAATTCCGCAAGCCCTTCAGCGTTTACATGAAATGGATCGCTGACCCCAAAAAAGGCCGCGAGCTTATCTATGTCAAAGGCTGGAACCAGGACTTGCTTAAGATCAGCACCAACACCTTCCCCGATATGACCCTGAACCTGGACCCTCGAGGCAGTCTGGTTAAATACGATAGTTTCGGGCACACCCTCCTGGAGGTGGGCATCGGGTTCATGGTGGAGACCTTCGCTAAAAACCTGCGGCAAGGCGCACAGAGGCCGCAGGACGGCTGCAAGGTCATCGATATGGGCTTCAGCCAGGTTCACGGCGAAAAGGCGCGCTGCCTGGAGGGCGTATACCCCCCCGGAGCTTCGTCCAAGTATTACGCGCCCAAGGCGGTGCTCTGCCTTAGCCTGGCCACCGGCCTGCCGGTGCAGGCCAGGATATATGACCAATTCGGCGAGTTGCTCGAGGAGTTCGGCTTCGCGCGCACCAGCATAAACGTGGGCCTGACGGATCGGGACTTTGATCCCAAGAATCCTGATTATGACTTCTAAGCCAAACTCAATCTCTTCAGCTAGCCCCGGCTTTAAATTTCAAAAACATGCTCACCATGCTTCGGCTTTACCCGAATCAGCGGCCCGTATCCGGCCGCTGTTTTTTTTCCGGCGAGCCCGCGCGCCAAACAGCTGACCCCGCCCAAGCCGCCACCCGCCGCTAGCTCGATGCGATGCGCTCAACCTAGCTTTAATGCGACCATATTGAAGAGGAACTCTGCGAGCTATGTCCAACCTTGTCTTGACGGTGATCTTCTGCCTGACGCACATGGTGATTTACCTGGCTTCCGTGGTTTCGCTGGGGCTGGAGTTTCCCCAGAGGTTGTTCCTGGGAAGCTGGCTGATCTGCATGGTCATCAGCCCCTGGATCATGCATTTCTGGGGGCTGTTGGGTTCCTGCTGGATCTGGAGCGCCTACCTGGTGTGGATGGGCGTCGCCTTTTTCCTGTTTCTGGGAGGTTTGGCCGCCATCCTTACCAGCTGGCTGGTGGGACCCGGAGCCGCGCAAACGGTGTTCCTGAGCTCCTTGCTCATCACACCCTTCATCATCGTCTATGGCATGTTCAAGGCGCGCTCGCCCATTATTACCGAACACACCCTGTTCAGTGAAAAAATCCCGGCCACCATGCCCGAGCTCAGGGTTTTGGCTTTTTCCGATTTGCATTTGGGGCAGTACGAGATCGGCAAACGCCTGGAAAGAATCCTGGGCATGCTGCGCTCGGTGGAATGCGACGTTATCGTGGCCCTGGGCGATATCCTGGATTATGGCCGGCACGGCGCCGATCTGCCCAAGTTGGCGGCCAAGCTGAAAAAGCTGAAAGCTCCCATGGGCAAGTATGCGGTGCTGGGCAATCATGAGTTTTACGCCGGCGTGGACAAATCCCTG
>CAZDRW010000254.1:0-5557 GCA_964507555.1 uncultured Desulfarculaceae bacterium | reverse complement strand
CCGCCTTGGTGCGGGCGCTGCAGACCGGAGCCATCGCCGGCGCGGGCTTGGATGTTTATGAGAACGAGCCGGAGTTGCATCCAGGTTTGGTAAAGCTATCCAACACCGTACTAATCCCCCATCTGGGCAGCGCCACTTTGGAAACCCGCACCAATATGGGGATGGTAGCGGCCAGGAACCTGCGGGCCTTTTTGCTGGAGGGGCGCAGACCGCCCAATTGCCTGAATCCCCAGGTGCTGGACCAGAAATAGGCAGTGGCTGACAGGCCTAACGGATTAAGGTATTAAAGTCGGCGTGGTGCCGGCTGCGCCCGGAACCTGGACCGGCCGGGCGCCTCGCGGCCGACGCGACGATCATCGTGCTCATTCCTGATATCGCGACCTTCCTGCCCGGCCTGAGATACGATAACTTTCCTTGCGGAATCGCTGCGCTAGGGGCTCGTAGCCCTCGGCGCGGGGGCTCAGTCATGGTATTCTGCTCAATTAGCAGGTGTATTATCCGTAAAGGGCGGAGGAATCATGACCACCCTTGTCATAGCGGTAAGCGTGTCCCTTGTGGTGTCGGCTTTGTGCTCCCTGTTGGAGTCGGTGCTCTATTCCACCAGGCTCATCACCCTGGAGGCGGCGGTTCATAGCGGAGTAGTCAAAGCCAAGCAGATGAAGCGGCTCAAGGCGGAAGTGGATAAGCCTTTGGCCGCTATCTTGATCTTCAACACTGTGGCCAATACTGCCGGTGCGGCCTTGGCCGGCTGGGCTGCCGGCCAAGTGTGGGGCGCGGGCTCGCTTTGGGCCTTTTCCATATTCTTCACGATGGCCATTCTGTTTTTTTCCGAGATCATCCCCAAGACCGTGGGCGCGGTTTATTGGCGCATTCTTTGGCGGGGCTCGGTGGCGCCTCTCCAGGTGATGGTGATTCTGGTGAGGCCGCTGATCTGGCTGACCCAGCTGGTCACCCGGATTATCACCCGGGGTAAAGCCAAAACCCCAAATATCAGCGAAGAAGAGATCCTGGCAGCGGCCAAGATGGGCGCCAGCGCCGGGCAGATAAGCAAGATGGAGCATGAACTCATACACAACATCATCGGTCTGGAGCAAGTGCGCGCTGGAGATATCATGACGCCGCGCACGGTGCTGGTGACCGCTAGGGCCGATATGCCGCTTAAACAAGCACGGCAGGAAGCCAGGGCTTGGTCCCATACCCGGGTTCCCTTGGTGGCTGACGGCCCGGAAGACGTGGTGGGTTATGTGATTAAGGACGAGGTGTTGTCTGTCGCAGCGGATGATTCCGCGGCGACCTTGGCCAAGTTGGCCAAGAGGGTGCGCTTCGTGCCACCCTCGGCCAACGCCTTGGACCTGCTGCAATCTTTCCTCGTGCGGCGCGAGCACTTGTGCCTGGTGGTGGATGAGTATGGCGGCATCATGGGTATCATCACCCTGGAGGATGTCCTGGAGTCGCTGGTGGGATCCGAGATCGTGGACGAGCACGAAACCGTGGCCGATCTGGCTGAACTGGCCCGGCACCGGGCCCAGGCGAAACTGAATTTACCTGAAGACCAATAACGTGTGGCTGAAGCGGGGTATTTAAAATGACGGAATACGATCTGGACGTTTTGGTCATCGGCGGCGGCGGCAGCGGCGGCTTTACCGCCGCCACCACGGCGCTTAAAAGCGGGGCCAAGGTTGGCATGGTGGAGGCGGGCCGTTTGGGCGGGCTCTGCATCCTGGCAGGCTGCATGCCCAGCAAGTCGCTCTTGCACGATGCGGCCGATCTTTATAAATCCGGCGTTGCGGGCCGGGAAGCCTATGCCAAGGTAATCGCCCGCAAGCGCGGCGTGGTGGATGCACTTGCCGGCAACCGGGTGCAGGCGGTGGCGGCCAAGGAGAGGGAGGGCCTTTTGGTCTATCAAGGCCGCGCCCGCTTTGTGGATCCGCACACGGTGGAGGTGGAAAGCCGGAAGATCAGCGCGGCCAAAATGGTGATCGCCACGGGCAGCGCCGAAATATTGCCGCCGGTGAAGGGACTGCAAGAGGCGGGCTATCTGTTCAGCGACGGCCTCATGGAACTGCAGGAGTTGCCCAAGTCAATGGCAGTCCTGGGCGGCGGCACCATTGCCCTGGAGTTGTCCCAATATTTGACGCGTATGGGCGTGGAGACCCATGTGATCCAGCGCAGCTCTCATCTCCTCAGCAAGGAAGATCCCCGTATCGGAAAGCTCTTGGAGGAGTGTCTCGTCCAGGAGGGCGTGCGAGTCTATACGGACACTGATTTAAAGAGCATCGCAAAGGGACCACAAGGCAAGACGGTTTATTTCGAACACCAAGGGCAAAGCAAGCGGATAACGGTGGAAGAGATTTTGGTGGCTTTTGGCCGCAAGCCGGGCAGCGAAGGTTTGGACCTAGAGGCGGCCGGGGTGAGGGCCGTAAAAGGCGCGGTCCAGGTGGATAAGCAGATGCGCACCAGCGTGCCCCATATTTTCGCGGCCGGCGATGTTACCGGTCAAAAAATGGTGGTTAACCTGGCGGTGCTGCAGGGCGAGATCGCCGGTCACAACGCAACTAGCGATTACGCCAGAGAGATTGACGACAGCGTGCTGCCCTGGGCCATCTTTACCGAACCGGAGATTGCCCGGGTGGGCCGGGGCAAATTCGAGTGCGAGAATAAAGGCCTGGATTTCGTGGAGGCCGACTATGACCTGGGCGGCATGGGCGTGGCCCGCACCTACCCCCAGGCGCCGCAGGGTTTCATGACCATGCGGGCGGAAAAAGCCACGGGCCGCATCTTGGGCGCGGATTTGGTGGCGCCCCACGCCTCGCTCATGATCCACGAGGTGGCGGTGGCCATGCGCTTAGGTGGCACCGTCCAGGACATCGCGGATCTGCCCTACATTCATCCCTGCTTGGCAGAGTTGGTCAATCTCTGCGCTTACCGGCTGGCTAAAATGGTCAAGCGCTGAGCCGAGCGTGTTCCCATGCAAAAAATTAAGCCCCGCTCTGCTTGAGCGGGGCTTTGGTTTCATAAGCCAAAGGTGGCGGACTAGTTGGCCTTGGCTAGAGCGGCGGGGTCCACGCCGAGAGCCACCAAACGGCTGCGAACCATATCCAGGGAGCTGGGATCGGGCGGTTGAGCCACCGCCTCAGTGTAGGATTTAATTGCCGCTTCCTTTTGGCCCGCAGCCTCCTGCACCCTGGCCAGATCCAGGCGGTATGAATTGCGCAGAGTCTGTCCAGCCTCTTTCATGGCGCTCTGGTAGGCGTTGGCAGCCTCGGCGTATTTTTTCTGCCCTTCAAGACTTAGGCCCAGGCTATGCCTAACCAGGGGGCGCATGGCCGTGGGAAGGGTTGTTTCATCGCAAAGCTCGCTTAGAACTTTTTCCGCATCGGCATATTTGCCCTTTTCCACCAACAGGTCGCCCAGGGCCAAACGGGCCTGGATGCCGGCTGGGGTGGATCCGTATTGATCCACCACCTTAGCCAGGCTTACGCGGGCCGCCTTTTCCTGAGCCGGGTCGGCTTTGCCCTCAACCGCCTTGGCATAGTTTTCAAATGAACTGGCCAGGGCTTCGGACGCCTGGTCCTGGCGGTGCTCCATATAGGTGCCGATTCCCACCCAGGCGCCCACCGCCAAGATCAAGCAGACTACCACCCCAATAAGCAGCTTGGCGTTATTCTTGGACCAAACCACAGCCCTTTCGGAAAAGGTGAGGAACTCGTCGGGCTTCTTGAGGAGCTTTTTGCGGTCGATTTTAGCCATGCGCGATTTCCCTTCTGCTTAAATATCTCGGGCGAAGGCAGCCGCGCCCAAAAGCGGGGCGTCGTCGCCCAACTGGGCCAGCCGGATATCCACCCGTTCAGGTTTCACCAGATGCAGGCGCTCTCCCAGAGCGGCGGCGGCGGCGGCGGTCATAAGCGGCCAGGCATGAGCCACGCCACCTCCGATGATGATTAGATCCAAACCCGTGAAGGTCACCACATTGGCAAACGCCGCGCCCAAGGCCCGGCCTGCGCGGTCAAAGAGCTCTTGCGCGAGTTCATCGCCCGCGTGAGCTGCTTTGGCGAGGTCCGTGACTTGAGAGTCCCTGTTTAGTCCGGTCTCCCGGCCTGCATCCAGGGCCTCGTGCAGCATCCCCAATAAGCCGGTGGCCGAGGCATATGACTCCACGCAGCCCTTGGCTCCGCAGCCGCAAGGCCTGCCGCCGCTAATCGCCAAGGTGTGGCCCAACTCGCCGCCAGTGCCCAAGGGGCCGATCACCAGCCGGCCGCCGATGATGAGGCCGCCGCCCACCCCGGTGCCCAGGGTGAAACAAGCCATGTCGCGGCCCTGGCCTGCGCCGAAATGGTGCTCGCCCAAAGCGTAGCAGTTAGCGTCGTTTTCCACCACCGCCTTGAGGCCCAAGGCCTTGCCCGCCTCCCGGGCCAGAGGGAAGCCATTCCAGGCCGGCAGATTGGGCGAGCGCAGCACCACCCCCTCGGGCCTTTGAAGCACGCCGGGGCTGGCCACACCCACCGCAGCCGGGCGCGGGCCCTGGCCGCCAAGTTTCTCCACCGCCTCGCATAAGCTGCGCAGCCAGGGGCCGGTGCCTTGGTCCGCCCGGGTGGCGAAACGCTCCCGCTTGAGCAGGCCGCTTTCGCCCACCAATCCCACCTTGGTGTTGGTGCCGCCCAAGTCTATGCCCAGCCAGGCTTTGGTCATAGGTCGGTCCTACTTGCCGTCGCGCACCTCGTCTTTGATACGCTTCACATGGCCGCGGCCCATTCCCTTGACCTCGCAGCCCAACTCGAAATAGCGGCGAATTTTGACGTCGTCCAGCACGCCGAAGCAATCAATCACGGCCAGGGGGCCGCCGGCCTTTTCCACCACCCACTCGGGTTCCAGTTTCAGGTATTCCTCGTGGCGCACGGCCAGCACCACGGCGTCGGCGTCTTTTAGGCTCTCGGCCAGGTCCTGCGAGACGCGCAGGGAGTTGAGTTCTTCCTGGTTGCGGAAGAAGCGGCCCCGGCTCTTGCCCGGCGAGGGATAGGTGTCCTGCTTTTCGAACTCCCACCAGCGCAGCACGTAGGGATCGTGCACCGATAGGTTGGCGCCCATCTCGGCCAGTTTACGCACCACCAGCTCGGAGCCGGAGTAGCGGGTATCGCCCACGTCCTCGCGGTAGGCCGCGCCCAGGACCACCACGTGGCTGGCCGCCACGATGCGGCCCATGTTGCGCAGGGCGTCGCGCACCAGCTCGGCCGCGTGCAGGGCCCGGCGGTCGTTGATGTTGATGGCAAGCGGCGTAATTTCGAAGATCTTGTTCTGGAAACCCATCAGGTGGTGATAGGCCCACACTCCCAAGCCGCCGTCCTTGGGCAGGCAGTAGCCGCCGACACCCGGGCCGGGAAAGATCAGGTTGGAGTGGGTGGGCCGCACTTTGATGGCCTTGATGACTTTGAGGATGTCCACGCCGTTGCGCTCGGCGAATAGCGACCACTCGTCCATGAACGCCAGGATGGTGGCCCGGAAGCTGTTCTCCACGATCTTGGTGGTTTCGCTCTCGATGGGCCGGTCCAGCACGGTGAGC
>CAZDRW010000253.1:0-5574 GCA_964507555.1 uncultured Desulfarculaceae bacterium | reverse complement strand
CTATCTGGACATCGGGGGGCTGGACGAGTACCTGCGCATCGGCGAGGACGTGGACTTCTGCTGGAAGCTAAAGGCCCGGGGCCATCACCTAATTTATGCGCCGCGGGGCAAGGTTGAGCACAAGCACCGCGGCCGGTTCTGGCCCAGCTTTAAGCGCCGTTTTGAATACGGCACTTCCGAGCCGGTTATGTATCAGCGCCACCCGGAGGCCAGAAAGCGCTTCCCCTGGCAACCATGGGGCTTGGCCGTTTTTGGGCTGGCCTGCCTGGGGATGGTGACCCATCCGCTTTGGTTTTTCGCCCTGGCAGCCCTGGTTTCCTGCGCAGAGGTCTGCCATCGGGTTGGACAGATGCGGAAAACCTCCAAGGACCTGACGCCCGTCTGGCTGGTTATGGCGGCGACCTGGAAGGGGCAGGCGGCCTTGGCTTATCACTTGGCCTACCACCTGCTGCGCTACTATTTCCTCCTCCTGATCGGACTGACCCTGGTTTTGCCCCAGCTATTACCCCTGGCGGCGGCCCTGCTTTTATATCCAGGACTAAGGGAGTACTGGCAAAGAAGGCCCCGCCTTCGGCATGGAACAGTTTTTTTACCAAGCCGGGGTGCTGGCGGGATGCCGCCGGCTGGGCAGCTACGGTTGCTATCGGATCACCTTCGCGTCCACCGGCCTGCATCAGAGCAGGCCAGATGGGGCAGGGCAGAATGGCGCGGAAAAGAAGGTTTCGCGGGCCGGCGGGAGTCTAACCGGGGTTAGCGGATCGTGGGGCGGCCGATGAGCAGCCTATTGGAAAACAAGCACCAACTCCTCAGGGGCATTCTTGAGGACATGGGCAGCGTGTTGGTGGCATTTTCCGGCGGGGTGGACAGCACATTGCTCCTAAAGGTTGCTAGCGAGGTGTTGGATGAAAAGGTGCTAGCGATCACTGCGGTATCGGCCACCTCTCTGCGCGCGGAGTGGGAGCGGGCCATGTCTCTGGCCAAGTCCATTGGCGTGCGGCATCGCTTAATGGCCAGTCATGAAATGGAAATGCCAGAGTTTACCAACAACCCGCCTGACAAGTGCTATGTCTGCAAAAAGCACCGTTTCAGCGAGCTTCTCAAAGTAGCTGCCCATGATTCCCTGGCATGGGTGGCTGATGGCAGCAACCAGGATGACGACTTGGATTACCGGCCGGGCATGCGGGCGGTAAAGGAGTTGGGTGTCAGAAGCCCCTTGGTCGAGGCCGGGTTGCGCAAGTCAGAAATCCGGCAACTGTCCCAACAGCTGAAGCTGGCAACCTGGGACATGCCCTCGGCGGCTTGCCTGGCTTCGCGCATTCCTTATTACAGTCCCATTACTTCACACAAGCTCAACCAGATCGAGGCGGCGGAGGATACTCTGCGCGCATTGGGGATGCAAGGGCAGATACGCGTGCGCCACCACGGAGACATAGCACGCATCGAGCTTGAGGAAAGCGAGCTGCCTGTTCTATTGGCGAACCGGCAAGTGGCGGAGGAACTGAAGGCCTTGGGTTTTGATTTCGTCGCCCTGGATTTGCAGCCCTACCGCACTGGTAGCCTCAACTTACGGGTAGCTGAAGACAAGGATGAACAAACGCTATGGATGAAAAAGACATAAGGAACCTGCTGGAGCAGGTGCAGAGCGGCCGGATGAATCTGGACGCAGCCACGGAGCGGCTCAAAAAATTGCCGTTCGAAGACTTGGGTTTCGCCAAGCTTGATATTCACCGCTGCCTGCGCACCGGGGTGCCGGAGGTGATTTATTGCCAAGGTAAGACCATATCCCAAATTCAGCAGATAGCGGTGCGCATAGCCCGGTACCACGATAATGTCCTGGCCACCCGGGTCACTCCTGAGATGTTTCAAGGCATTCAGGATGTCATCGCGGATTGCCAGTATTACGATGTCGCCCGCCTGGCGGTGGTAAAACCCAGGCCGGTGGAACAGCTGGGCAACGTGGCAGTGGTCTGCGCCGGAACCTCTGACCTGCCGGTGGGCGAGGAAGCGGCGGTGACTGCCGAGGTGCTGGGTAATGATGTCACCCGTATTTACGACGTAGGCGTGGCGGGCATCCACCGCCTCTTGCATTGCTGCAAGGATTTGTTCGAGGCCAACGTGGCCGTGGTGGTGGCGGGCATGGAAGGCGCGTTGGCCAGCGTGGTTGGCGGGCTGGTGCCTTGCCCGGTAATCGGAGTTCCCACCAGCGTGGGCTATGGGGCAAGCTTCGGGGGTGTGGCCGCTCTCTTGAGCATGCTCAACAGCTGCGCTTCAGGGGTGTCGGTGGTCAACATCGATAACGGCTTCGGCGCCGGATATCAGGCCAGCCTCATAAATAAAAAAGCTGCGCAGACCACGCAGCCCGCCGTGAGCGAACCGAACCAGGCCGCTGACCATATGGCCTTTCACGCACAGGCCTGCAGCTGACCCGGGGGGGTAGGCAGGGCCGAAGCAGGGGAGCAAGTCATGAAGATAGCCTACCTGGACTGTTTTGCCGGAGCCAGCGGGGACATGATTCTGGGAGCCCTATTGGATGCCGGCTTGGAGCTGGACCGCCTTAAGGCGGAACTTGGCAAGCTCAGCTTCGGCGAATATGAACTGGGTGTCAAGAAGGTGAGCAAAAGAGGCATAGGCGGGAGTCAGCTCCAGATAGCTTTCCCTGAGCAGGCTGATTCCTCCGCCGGGCACGACCATGATCATGACCACGCCCACGGCCATCATCACGATCATCATCATGAACATGATCATGATCACGGCCACGATCATCACCATGACCATGACCACGCCCAAGGCCATGATCACCACCACGATAACGGTCACCACCATAGTCATGACCATCATCACGATCACGGGCCTGGCCCTCACAGCCACGCCGGCCATCGCAACCTGCCCGAGATTTGGGGGATCATCAGCCAAAGCGAATTGGCCGAGGATGTTAAGGAAAAGAGCCTGGCGGTATTTCAGCGGCTGGCCGAGGCCGAGGCTAAAGTGCACCAAGTCCACATCGACAAGGTCCACTTTCACGAGGTGGGCGCCATGGACACCATCATAGATGTGGTGGGGGCGGTGGCCGGGTTTGCGGCTCTTGGCATCGAGCGCATATTTTGCTCGCCGCTGCATGTGGGCAGCGGCACGGTGGTATGCGCCCATGGCACCCTGCCGGTGCCGGCGCCGGCCACGGCCGAGCTTTTAAAGAACAAACCGATCTATTCCACTGGGGTGAGGGGCGAACTGGTGACGCCCACCGGCGCCGCCATTCTCACCACCTTGGCTTCTGGCTTCGGCCCCATGCCATCCATGACCTTGCAGAGTATAGGCTACGGCGCGGGGACCTCCGACCCGGACATACCGAACCTGCTGCGCCTTTCCATCGGCCAGGCCGCTGAAAAGTTGCCGGCTTATGATTTGGACCGGGCTGCGGTTATCCAGACCAACATCGACGACATGAACCCCCAGATCTACGACCACCTCTTCGAGCTTCTGCTGGGCGCGGGTGCGCTGGATGTGTTTCTGACACCGGTGCATATGAAAAAAAACCGGCCCGGCACGCTTCTAACGGTCACTTGCCCGCCCGAGATAGTGGGCAACATAACCGACTTGATCCTGCACGAAACCACCAGCATCGGTCTGCGTTGGCGGGTGGAAAACCGCTTCAAGGCGCATAGGGTCATAAGAAGTTTGGACACCCAGTACGGGGCTCTTAAGATAAAGGTGGCTGAAAACGGCAAGGGAGTGATTAACGTATCGCCTGAATATGAGGACTGCCGGCGGCTCGCCTTGGAAAAGAAGGTGCCCCTTAAAGAGGTAATGGCCCAGGCGGTTGCAGCCTCCAGACAGGCGCTGAAATAAGCTCAGCCAGAGCGAGGGGGGCGCTCTTTATAAATAGATGCCGCAGGCCAGATAGACCTCTTGTGAGGGAACTTTGCGCAGAAAGGTGTTTTTAAGGGATGGTTCGCTATCCCCGGGTTTGGGCCACCAATAGCTCACCCAGCCCGCGCCATCTTCATTGGCCATATCCACAAACTCAATGAAAAATCGTTTTCCCTTGATGTCCTTGATCTGGCTGAGGTCGGGCCCCACCAACTTTTGGGGATCGATGGGGTGGGCCAGCAAAGTTACCTGCCTGGTGCTGCCCGCGAAAATATACAAATCCCCGTTCACAAAGGCGCCCTTGCGGTTTGCGAAATCGCGCAGGGCGCTCTCCAGTCCATTTTTCTGTACGTGGCGCAGAGCCTTGGCCACCAGGGATTCAGCCGCTTTGCGCAGGTTGACTCCCTGAAGCACGCTTTTGATGTCCGCCACCGAGCCTTTGAGATTTTGAGTCTGGGTCTCCATATGGTCGGAGAGGCTGGCGCTTTCCAAGGCTTGGGCGGCGGTGTTCTGGGTCACCAAGTCCACCTGGCTCACGGCGGTTGATATCTGGTCCAAGCCGATTTGCTGCTCCTTGGAGGCGGCGGCGATCTTGCGCACCAATTCAACGCCTTGCCCCGCGGCCAGAGACATCTGCGAGAACTCCCCGCTGGTCTGGTCCACCAGCTTCACTCCCACGCTTACCTTTTGAATGGAATCTTGGATTAGACCCTGGGTGTCCCGGGCGGCCTCGGCGGCTCTTCCAGCCAAGCGGCGCACTTCATCGGCCACCACCGCAAAGCCCGATCCGTATGCTCCGGCCCGAGCCGCCTCCACCGCCGCGTTTAAGGCCAGCAGATTGGTTTGAAAAGCTATTTCATCTATGGTCCGAATAATTTTGCTGATGCGCTGGCTGCCACCGTCGATGGCGACCATGGCCTCGTTGAGTTGCCGCATGGAGGAATCGGCCTGCTTCACCAGAGCCAGCGCTTTTTCCATGAGTTCCTGTGCCTGCTCGGCACTCTCCGCATTTTGCCGGGTCATCGCCACGATTTGCTCCACGCGGTCCGAGGTCTCGTCCAGGCTGGCCGCCTGGGAACTGGCCCCCTCCGCCAGTTCGTTGGAGGCATGGTGCGACACGGCAGAGGTCTTTTCAACCTGGTCGGCAACTTGATCCAAGGAAGCCACTGCGCTTCGCACCGGTGAATATATTGAACGCAGCAAATACAAGCCCCACAGCAGAAGCATTAGCCAAAGCAGGCAGATGAAGCCCCAGTGCATCGACCGGTCAAGGCTTGGGATTTGGGGTAAAGCCAAGTCAAGGCAGAAAACGCCCGTGACAGCTGTCACGGAGATGAGCAAAGACAAAATCAGTTTGTTCCTAAGGCTCATGCCAATTCCTCTGCGACACGAGGCGGCTTTCGTAATAATGAATTGTCGCGTCACTAATGGTTGCAATCACATGTAACTTTTCAAGGCAGTTCGGCCATGCCGGCGCATGGTTTTCATAATTGGTTCTGTTCTGCGCTTTGCTTCTCCTTGATTACTGCTTCAACCTTCTAGGAAGATGAAAACCAAAATAACCTGACCTCGTTTTTAAACCTGTCACCCGGACCGGCTTTGGCTCGAAATGGATGAATCTGGCCGCGTGCCTTTCAGGTTTTGTTTTGGTTTTCCCATTTCTGCCACTCGTCGCATCCGCCCTGGGCTGGTTTGGGCTTTTTCCGG
>CAZDRW010000252.1:0-5580 GCA_964507555.1 uncultured Desulfarculaceae bacterium | reverse complement strand
TCAAGGATGTGTTGCGCGCGCGTTATTCCTGCCGGCGTTATCAGGACAAGCCGGTGCCAGAGGCCACCATAAAAGAGTTAGTTCAAAATGCCCAGCAGGCCCCGTCCTGGGGCAACACCCAACCTTGGCGGGTCTACGTGGCTGGTGGTGAAACGGCCAAAGCCATCCGTCAGGGCCTGGTTAAAGCCCACCAGGCCGGGGAAAAGGAATCTCCGGACCTTGCCATGCCGGAGCAGTTCAGCGGGGAAATGATGGATCGTTACCGGGATCTGGGCCGGGCGCTGTTCAAGGTGCTCGGCATCGGGCGCGAGGACCGCGACAAGCGCAGCGCCCATTACGCCAACAACTACAACGCCTTTGGCGCGCCTGCCTTGGTTTTCGTGGCGGTGCCCGCGGGCCAGACCTCTTACGCGGTTTATGATGCCGGGGCCTTTGTGGCCAACTTTTGCCTGGCCGCCGCGGATGCCGGCTTGGGCACCTGCATCCTCGCCGCCCTGGCCCGTTATCCCCGGGTTGTGAGGCAGCACCTGCCCATTCCCGATGACGAGAGCCTGGTTATAGGCTTGGCCCTGGGCTGGCCGGAAGGCAGGGCCGAGGTCAACGTGTTCCGCTCGGGCCGCGATCCCCTGGAAAAGATGCTGGTCATGAAGGGCTTGGAGTAGGTGGCCATGCTGGCGGTGTGGCTGGAAAGCGGCGGGATGGAGCTTCGGGACCTGCCCAAACCCGAGCCCGGCCCGGACGAGGCGCTGGTGCGGGTGCTCATGGTTGGGGTTTGCAACACCGACCTGGAGCTAATGGCCGGGTACTACGGATTCGTTGGTATCCCGGGCCACGAGTTCGTGGGGCTGGTTGACCGAGCTCCCTCGCGGCCGGATCTGGTGGGTCACCGGGTGGTGGCCGAGATAAACTTGGGCTGCGGCCGCTGCCCCCGATGCCTTAGTGGCGATTCCCGGCACTGCCCGGAGCGCAAGGCGCTGGGCATCAAGGGCGCGCCGGGCGCCATGGCCGAATATGTCACCGTTCCCGCGGGAAATCTCCGCGCGGTGGACCAAGCAATCAGCGACCGGCAGGCGGTGTTTGCCGAGCCCTTGGCCGCTGCCTTGGAACCGGCTCAGCAGATTCATCTCACGGCGGGGACTAAACTATTGGTGCTGGGCGACGGCAAGCTGGGGCTTTTGTGCGCCCTTGGCTTAAGGCACTGGGTTCCCGGCCTGGTGTTGGCCGGGCGGCATAAAGGCAAGCTGGACATAGCCCAGGCCCAGGGCGTGGCCACGGTGCAAAGCGATGAGCCTAAGCTTTCGGCTGAGCGCTTTAAGGTGGTGGTGGAGGCCACCGGCAGTCCCCAGGGCTTGGCCCAGGCGCTGGCTTTGGTGCGGCCCGAGGGCGTTATAATCGCCAAGACCACCAGCCGCGAGCCATCCTCACTTGATCTGGCCAAACTGGTGGTGGACGAAATAACCCTCTTGGGTTCGCGCTGCGGAGACCTGGGGCTGGCGTTGCATTTTTTGCAAAACAGACTCGTGGACCCGGAGCCCATGATCCAGGCCGAGTTTCCTTTGGCTCAGGCCAAGGAGGCCTTTGCCGCCGCCGGAAAGCGCGGCGCCCTGAAGGTGCTCATCAAAACCAGCTAGACCCGCGGCAGACGCCAAGCTTGGCGCGTTATACCCGCCAGCAGCTCTCCCTAGAAAATCCAGCTGAACTGCAGGCCCAGCATCCACTCCTTGCCCTGGGCCTTGCCGGTCAGCGGATCGTCGCCATGGTCGTACCAGCCGAACTCGGGGTGCAGGCTGAAGAAGGGGTTAAGGTCTATGTGCAAGGCCGCCACCAGGGCCAGGCGCTGGTTGGTGTCGTCTTTGTAGCCCAGTTGCTTCCAGGCATCGTTTTGGAAACGCTCATAGCCCACCGCACCGATCAGAGCAGTGTGACCGATCTTGTACTCCATGGTGAGGAAGCCGCCCAAGGTTTGAGTATCCTCCAGGGAGCCGTTTTGCTTGTTAACCGGTCCGGCCAAAGCCGGGAAGTAGGGGTATTCCTGATAGAAGTTGATGCCGTAATGAGCGCTGAGCCTTATGCTGAAGGCGCCGATGTCATAGCGCATGGGCAAGATCACGGCCCAGGTGTCGAATTCGCGCTCAATACCGGCCGAGGGGCCTTCAAAGCTGTGGCGCACATAGGATATGCCGGGATGGGTCATGAAGCCGCCGGTCTTAAACATGGCGGTAAGGCTCATGCGCGGCAGGGTCGCGTAGAAGTCGGTTCCGGTGGCGCTGGTCTTGTCGCGGGGGTCCTCCAAGGCGAACTGGATTCCCCAAGACTGGACTTCATAGGTGAACTGCAGCTGGGCCACCCGGTCGGGCCAGAGCTGGCCCCAACCCCATAAATAGGCGTGGGTGCCTTCATAGAGGCCCAGGTACTGGCGGGCGTGATAGGCCAGGCTGCCGAACCAGTTGTCGGTGCGGCCGGCCACTAGCTTGAGGTTGCCTGTCTTCCACCAGCCGTAGGCGTAGCGCAGGCTAACGCTGGCCTGGGGCTGCAAGGATATGAGCCCCATCTCCACCAGGCCGCCGGCCGACTTGTCGCGGCTGGTCCAGACCGCGCGTAGATAAGAATGGCCCGGCACGTTAACGAAAGCGCTGGTTACATCATCGGCCTTGTTGTTGGTGAGCTCCTTGTCCCTGTTCCACCAGCCGAAGTCGGTGAGCAGGCGTCCGTGAATAGTGACCGAAGGCCCCGGCGACTCGGCCGCCGCCGCGGGCCAGACCCAAAGCAAGCAGGCAGTCAGAGCCAGGATAACAAGCGCCGCTTTTTTCATAACCCCTCCCCTTTCAAAAACCCAGGCCGGAAGTCATCTGATTTTTAGGCTAACATTTTGACGCACAATTTGTCCAAGCCTGTCCGAGCCTGCTATTATGCGGGCTATGGCATACATTGATCTTCATACCCACACCACGGCCAGCGACGGCAGCTTCTCGCCGGCGGAGTTGGTGCAGGCGGCGGATCGCGCAGGACTCAAGGCGGTGGCGATCACCGACCACGACACCATCGCGGGCCTAAGCGAAGCCCTGGCCGCCGGCCAGGGGCTGGACATGGAGGTGGTGGCCGGGGTGGAGATAAGCATGGAGGTGGGCCTTAAAGGCGGGGCGCATCTGGTGGGCCTTTGGATAAGGCCCGATAACCAGGGCTTGCTGAAAGGCCTCACGCGGCTGCAGGAGGCCCGGCGTCAGCGCAACCCTCGCATGCTGGCCAGGCTCAATGACTTGGGCCTCAAGCTCAGCATGGACGAGGTATTGGCCCAGGCGGGCGGAAAGCAGGTGGGCAGGCCTCATTTCGCCCGGGCCCTGGTGGATAAGGGCCTGGCCAGGACCGTGGGCGAGGTGTTCAGCCGTTGGTTGGGCGCCGGGGCTTCGGCCTACGTGCCCAAGGAGCGCTTAGCGCCCGGCGAGGGCATTGGCTTGATCCGGGCCGCGGGCGGGGTGCCGGTGCTGGCCCATCCCGGCCTCTTGGACCTGGACCGGCCGGGCTTGGAATCCTTGCTGCGCAAGTTGAAAGGCTTGGGTTTGGAGGGCCTGGAGGCCTATTATAGTGAACATGATGAAGCCACAAGGCGCAGCCTGGAATCGCTGGCCGCCCGCTTGGGTTTGGCCGTGAGCGGAGGCAGCGATTTCCACGGCGACAACAAGCCCCAGGTGAGGCTTGGCCTGGGCAAGGGGGATCTCAGGGTGCCGGCCGCGCTATTGGCAACGCTTAAGCAAAGGCTAAAGCGGGTGAGAGAGGAGGCGGGGGATGCTTGAGGGCATGCGCTTGACCGTGCTCGGCTCAGGCTCCTGCGAGTTGCGCCGTGCCCGCTCCTCTCCGGCTTATCTGCTGCAAGCAGGCCCAAGCAACTTGATGCTGGATTTGGGCCAAGGCGCCTGGCGGCGGGCGTTGGAGCAGGGGGTGGGGCCTGTCTCGGTGGAGGGGGTTCTCCTTAGCCATCACCACCCGGACCACATAAGCGACTTGTTGCCGCTTTTGTTTGCGCTCAATTACGATCCGCTAATGAATGAGCAGGCCCGCATTACGCTGGTGGGGCATGTTGGCCTGGCTAAGGTGCTGGAAGGCTTGGCCGGCGTTTTCGGCGATTGGGTGCGGCCGCCGGAGCGCAATTTGAAAACCAACTGGCTTGAACCGGGCGGCAAGGCTCGCTTGGGGCAAGTTGAGCTAAGCGCCGCCTCGGCCAAGCACATGGAGACCTCTCTGGCCTATCGTCTTGAATACGAAGGCCTGAGCCTGGTTTACTTGGGAGACAGCGAGTATGATCCCGCCTTGACCGCTTTCGCCCGTGACGCCGAACTCCTGATAGCCCACTGCGCGGCCATGGATACCAAGCCCAAACCTGGGCATATCGGTCCCACCGAGGCCGGCCGTTTGGCTGCCGAGGCTGGGGTCAAATCGCTGCTCTTGTCTCATTTCTATAGAGAGGTTGATCCCTTGAAGGCCGTGTCCGCAGCGGGCAAGCAGTTTAACGGCAGAGTTTTCGCGGCTGAAGACGGCTTGAAGCTGGACCTGGAAGCGGGTGTTGGTGCTAAATTGCACAAACCATGAAGCAAACTGACTTTTGGGCCTTGACCAAATGGCTGGGATTTTGATAGCCTGCATCACGGGGTACAAAAAGACTGACCCTTTCTCTTGCCCAGACCGAATAAATCGAGGCCTTCCATGGCGTGACTACTGTGGTCATCGTGATGGGTGCCGGCATTATGGGGGTCGACACAATCCCAGGTTGCGGTATTAAAGGGCTGATGGCGGCGGCCACGACAGAAGGCCGGCCAAGCTTGCCCACGGGTGATGGGCGGTGCGCAGATCGCCCGCTAGAACCAAGCCGCGCATGTGGACGACCCATAGGACTGGGTGGGAGTTGCAGTATTGCGGCACGACATGCATATCGCTCCATCCGCCAGAAATCATTGCCTTGCCGGCTTAGGCTTGATCAACAACCCAGATTCGGCATCATCGATTTTTCCAAAAGTATGCAAACCCGAGCGGGAGGCTTGAACACCGGGCGTCGGTGCGTCCGGCGCGCGGCCCGCAGCACTTGAAACACTGCCGAGGAATACCATGAAGAGCAAAGTGTTGATTCCGGTGGATTCTGCGCGCAACTCGCTCACCGCCGAGGAGTACGCCCTGAAGCTCAACTGGCGCATGCCTATCAGCGTAACCTTGCTGAATGTGATTAACATAAAGCGCTTGGAGGGCCACGGCATCAGCCCGGCCGACCAGGATCGTATAAAAGCGGCCATGCAGCGCCGGGCTGAGGACGTGATGAAAAAGGCCTCCGAGCCTTTTGCCAAGGCGGAGGTGGATTATGACACCCGTATTGTCGAAGGCGCTCCCGGAGTGAGCATTTGCCGCATCGCCGAGGAAGAAAATTACGACATGGTTATCATTCCTCAAAGCGGTCTCAGTGAATTGGAGGAAATCCTGGGAGGCAGCGTGGTGCGCACCGTGCTGAATCAGTGCCAGGTGCCGGTTCTCTTGGTTAAGCACACCCCTGAGCAGTTGGACAAACAACGCACAATGAGGGGTGAGCAGGGGCTCCTG
>CAZDRW010000251.1:0-5583 GCA_964507555.1 uncultured Desulfarculaceae bacterium | reverse complement strand
TTCAGAACAATATCGTGGGCTATTGCCTTGCATGAGAAGGCGATAGCCCACGGGATTTTTATATAGCCTTTGTTTCAGCCAAGCACAATCTAAACCGCGGCAATTGAGAGCCTTGATTTATGCCATGTTCACCTAGGTAAGCGGCCTCCGCGGCTACGCAGATTTTTCCATGCTGGTTTGCTCCATGACCTGGACTGGTACAGGAATTGGCGCTGCCAGGTGAGCCGGCAGGTCGCGGGTCAGCCAGGCGGAACGCCTTACCGTAAATATCGCGTAGAGGCTGATCCATGACAGCGCTACGGCGCTGTAAGGCGCGTAAGTAAAGGCCCAGAGAAAATCGCTGTCCTTGTGGCGCAGCAGGAAGAACGCCGCCGGCACAATGGCGGAAATGCTGCAGGCGATCACAAAGCCTGGGGCCACGATGTCCAGATTGGAGATAAGAATGCTGAAGGCGATTACCTTGGCCACCTCGCCCAATGACATGCTCAATATTGAGCGCACCAATTCAATGCGCGCGCCCAAAGCCGATGTGGGGCGGAAACGCCTGAAAGCGAACTTGGCCATGGCTATGGTTTCACGCACGTTGCTGCGCGCCCAGCGCAGGTACATTCTGGATAGGCCTTTATAGGTAGTGGGCACGTTGGTGTAAACCACCGCGTGGCGCTGGAAAAGGACATGAAAGCCCTGCTTGAGAATCATGTTGGTCATGGCCCGGTCCTCGCCGATGCCAGCGGGCTCTCCCATGAATGTTTGACCAAGCCAATCGTTCATGACCGTCATGACCAAGTCGCGCCGGTAGGCCGATAGAGCGCCCGGCGTGCAAAACACCGCGTTGAAACGGCTCTGGCTGGCCCGCATGAAATCGAAACCATAGTTGAAGGTAACCTCCAACATGCGGGGAATCAGGCCCTCTTTACGGTTAAGCACACGGACATTACCCGCCACGGCGCCGCAGCGCGAATCACGGGCAAAAGGAGCCACCAACTGCTTCAGGGTCTGCCGTTCCACCAGGGAATCGCTGTCGATGGTGACAAACACGTCTCCCGTGGCCCGCCTAAAGCCCTCGTACAGGGCGCGACGCTTGCCCGTGTTGGCTGGTTGGCGCACCAGCTTCACCCGGCCTTTTAGTTTGGCCGCAGCGGCCTTCATCCATTGCCAGGTGTCATCCTTGCTGCCGTCATCCACCGCGATAATCTGCAATTTATTGCGCGGATAATCGCTGGCCACCACGCTTTCCAGGGTGGCCATAACCTGGCGGCCTTCGTTGTAGGCCGGCACCACCACGGTCACCTTGGGGAGTTCCCTCTTAGGGGGAACCGGAACAGGACAATAGGTGATGACGAGATATATCCTCCACACAAACACTGCCATGTTTATGGAGCCGAATATATACAACACCCACAAGAGTGCGTTCAATTCCTCCGGAACCCAAACCTCGCCGTCAAATTCGATGTATCCCATCCTAAGCAAAACGGCAAAAACGACGACGATCGCCAGGCCGATGCCAACCAAGGATTTGCCCAGGTAGTCCGCGGACCACCACCAAGGTGCGTTAGCAACCTGCAGCTCGGGCTGTTTATGGTTTTCTTTTTTAAAGCTCAGTGAACTGAGCAATTCGATCGCTTTCATGGTCAACCATCGCTTTTCATAGAAACGTGGCATGTTTTACAAACTGTTCACCCACCCTGTATGGCGGGTGGGTGGCTGCCATATGGATTAGCAATAGAGCGGCCAATTAGCCATGTGATTGATTTAACTAATATATTTTGTTAATGCCATCGCATGATCAAGAAGCGGGAGTTCCGTCTGGTTCCCAAGGATGGAGGCTATGTGTAAGAATGGGAGTTGCGGCTGGGGCTAAGTACCCGTGATAATTGAACCGTAGGCACCGGAAGCTTAATTTCCTCTCGGGTGACTTAGGGAGTGACTTCCGCTTCCGAAAGGCAGCGATTAATGATTTTTGTTGGAGCTATTTCCATTTCTCGCAGTAAAATTGGGCGGGTGAAAATAGTTTGCTCCCCATTTGTGGAGTATGTGATCGATGCGCTATGTGTTAGTTGCCACGGCCCAAAACAATGCCGGCCATGAAATCGGTCTGGCCTTGGGTAAGCTTTTCAAGATCGAGCTGGCAAGCGACCTGGAAAGCTGCCTTTCTGCGTTTAAGCGCAAGCACTTTGAGTACACATTCATTGATATAGACTTTCTGGGTGTACCCACCGGTGGAGGCCGCACCGACTTCAAACAAGCCTTAAAACCCTTTTGGCAGGCCTTTCCCTCTGCCCACATAATTGTATTGGCCCCATCAGAGCGCATCCGCGAGGCGGTCAACGCGGTCAAGGCCGGAGCCGGCACCTATCTCACCTATCCCCTGGACGCCCACGAGGTTGCCTATGTAGTTGAGAGCTTGTCGCAGATGTCCCAATTCGAGTCCGAACTCAAATACCTTCGCGACAGCTCCTGGCGCTCGGACATTAGCGAAGGCGTCCGCACCAACTCAAGGGCCATGATAGAAGTATTGGACAAGGTGCGTTCAGTGGCTCCCACGCGCACCACCGTGCTTTTGACCGGCGAGACCGGCACGGGCAAAAGCCTGTTGGCTCGCGCCATTCATGCCCACAGCAACCGCTCGGAAGGACCTTTTATCGCTGTCCATTGCGGGGCCATTCCTGACACGCTTTTGGAAAGCGAACTTTTTGGACATGAAAAAGGTTCCTTCACCGGAGCGATCAAGCGTAAACTTGGCAAATTCCAGATCGCCGATGGCGGCACGGTCTTTCTAGACGAAATCGGCACCATTACGCCCGCCGCCCAAATCAAATTGTTGCAGGTCCTCCAAGAAATGACTTTCACCAGGGTGGGCGGTGAAACGCCCATACAAGTGGATATGCGTGTGGTGGCGGCAAGCAACGAGGATTTGCAGACCCTCTCCGACCAAGGCCATTTTAGAAAGGACCTGTTTTACCGGCTCAATGTTTTCCCAATAGAGCTGCCGGTCCTCAGGGAACGCCTGGATGACATTCCGCTTCTGATGGAGACTTTCCTTGAACGCCTCAACCGGATGCATGGCAAAGACATAAAAGGCGTGAAGCCCGAAGTGGTGGAGGCCTGCATGCGCTATTCCTGGCCGGGCAACATCCGCGAGTTGGAAAACCTCATGGAGCGCGCCTACCTGTTGGAAAAAGGCGCGATGCTATCGCCCACAGGCTTTCCCAGCGACCTTTTCTCTCTGGAAAAGATTTCGAGCATTGTTTCCACCGGCCAGGTTCCTACCTTGGCTCAAGTCCGGTCCAAGGCGGTGGATATAGCCGAGTTGAGATACTTGCGTGACATACTGGCCTTGAATAAAGGCAGAGTTGACCAAAGCGCCGATATAGCCGGCATCACCACCCGCCAATTGCATAATCTTCTAACCAAACATGGTCTCCATAAGGAAGAATTCAAGTAATCCACCAAGTTTGAGAACATTGCTTGCTGCTTTTCCGAATATCGGAAATCAAAATTCCTAAATATTTTACTCAAATATTTCAGCAGGTTGCTATCAAGCACCTTGTGCAGGGCCGGATTTGGCGCAATGCCTTCAGTATAGGGGGAAATTAAACTTCCGACCTCACATGTGACCATCATAAAAATATCTTTAATTTCATATTGTTATGTTATGGCATACCTCTTGTAAAGGTGAATTGGGTATGGGTGAAAACCCAGCGGACTTAGTAAGAAATGTGGAAAGTGAGCCATGGAACAAAACCACCCAGCCGAAGCTAAAGCGGTTGACATTAAAGGGCTAGTGATACCGGCCAGCTGGGACCGCGCTGGCGAGGTGCTCACCATTAGCATCTCGGCCTTTGATGAAACTGAATATCATTTGGCGGATGGAGAACTGGCGCGGCAACTTATAAGCAAACTTCACCAAGTGGTGAGTGTGAGTGGCGAGTTAAGTGAAACTTACGGAGGAAAGAAGATGATCAAAGTCCAGAGCTACAAAGTTGAAAAGGGACCCGGAGCAGGCAAAACCCTGCTGACGCTTGCTGTGGCGGCCCTGTTTGGCTTGGTTGCCATCAGTCCAGCCTTGGCGGCCGATGAAAAGGCCCCGGCCCAGGCCCCGGCGGTTAAGCAGGAGACCGCTGCCAAACCAGCGGCTAAGGCTGCGGCACCGGCAATGAAGACCGAGAAAAAGAAGATGACCAAGAAGGCCGCTAAAAAGAAAGCGGTTAAGTCGAACCCCGATGTGATGGCCGCCCAGCAAGCCTTGGCGGGCGCCGGCTATAAAATCAAAGCCGATGGCATGATGGGCAAGAACACCAAGAAGGCCCTTAAGGCCTTCCAGAAGAAGAACAAGTTGAAGGTTACTGGCAAGTTGGATGCGGCCACCAAAAAGGCTTTGAGCCTGTAGGCCGGTTTTCTGAGCTGGACTACGAGAAGCTGGTCTAAGCATTATGGGTAGTGAGCCGGCGGTATCGGAGACGGATATGTCTCCGACCGCCGGCTAACCCCTTTAATGACAAACCAAGGATCAAGAGATTAAGGCGTTATAAGCCCCGAGAAAGGAAGGAGACGCTATTAAAATGGAACAAGGCCGACTGCGACTTACGGCGGATTTGCCGCCCGAGGAGGTGGAACCCCCTCCCCATTGTCAGGGTGGGGACTTAGAGCCGCACCTTACGGTTGTCCCCGCCTGGTCCCCTTGGGGACCTGCGGTCCCCCAAAAAAACCAAGACAGTCATGCCTTCCGCCGCCGCTACTATCCTGGCGTTAGCGCAGCCCAATGGAATGATTGGCATTGGCAGGTGCGCAACCGCGTCACCAGCAAAAGTGGCTTGAGCCGTGTTCTCATGCTTTCCCAAGAAGAGATCGCGGCTTTTGACGGCGCCACCGGCAAATTGCCCGTGGCCATCACTCCCTACTATTTAAGCCTTTTGGACCCTGTGGATGCTGGCCATCCCCTGCGCAGGTCTGTGGTCCCCAGCTGGCACGAGGCGGTTCAAAGCCCCGGCGAGAGCAGCGATCCCTTGAATGAGGACGGCGACATGGCCGCGCCCAACTTAGTGCACCGCTATCCCGACCGGGTGTTGTTCCTTTCCACCGGGTTTTGCTCCACCTATTGCCGTTACTGCACGCGCAGCCGCATGGTGGGCGGACACGACAACGAACGCAGCCATGCCCGGCCCAATCTGGAAAAGGCCTTGGCCTATATAGAGGCCACCCCTTCCATACGCGACGTTCTGATTTCCGGCGGCGATCCGCTTACCATGAGCGACGAACGCCTGGAGTGGATTCTCAGCCGTTTGAGGCGTATTGCCCATGTGGAGGTGGTCCGCATCGGCACCAAGACCCCGGCGGTATTGCCTCAGCGCATAACCCCGGCCCTGGTGAAGATGTTGCGCAAATATCACCCATTGTTCATAAGCCTGCACTTCTGCCACCCGGCCGAATTGACGCCGGAGGCTGTGCGGGCCTGCGAGCGCCTGGCCGACGCGGGCATACCCCTGGGCAGCCAAACGGTGCTCTTGGCCGGGGTGAACGATTCGGTGGAGGTCATGCGCCAGCTTACCCAAGGCCTGTTAAGAGCCAGGGTGCGCCCTTACT
>CAZDRW010000250.1:3299-5587 GCA_964507555.1 uncultured Desulfarculaceae bacterium | reverse complement strand
AAAGCTCCTCCAGGCCCACCGGTTTCATGGGACCGAAAAGCAAGGTCTTTTCCCCGCGGCTGGCCATCACCTCGATGGGCAGGCACCCCTCGAAGAACTTGGGCGACTCGAAATCATGTAGCGGCACTTCCTCGCCGGTGGTTAGCGCCTGGTAAAAAGAGGCGAACTCCTCCCGGCTTAAGGGGCAGTTTAGATAGTCGCCCACCCCCGGCTCGGCATAGCGGTCCTGCCAAAAGGCATGCTCCAGGTCCACGCTGTCGGCCATGACAATGGGTGCGATGGCATCGTAGAAGTGCAGGCCCTGGCTGCCGGTGATGCGCAGCAAATCATCGGCCAAGGCTCCGGCGGTAAGGGGCCCGGTTGCCACGATGGTGATACCGGACTCTGGCAAAGTATCAACCATGGCGCTCTGGCGGGTGATGTTGGGATGGCCCGCCACCGCCTGATCCAGTTTTTGGGCAAACGCCTCCCGGTCCACGGCCAAGGCCTTGCCCGCGGCCACCGCCGTGGCGCGCGCCGCGTCCATCATGGCCGAGCCGATGATTGCCATCTCGGCCTTTAAAAGACCCACGGCGCTGGCGGGATCGGCCGAGCGCAGGGAGTTGGAGCAGACCAACTCCCCCAGAAGCGGGGACGAGTGGGCCGGGGTGAAATGAACCGGCTTCATCTCTATGAGTCGAACCTTTACTCCGGCCGCCGCCGCCTTTAGGGCAGCTTCGCAGCCGGCCAGGCCGCCGCCTATGACAAGTAGCTCCGCCATGGCTGGCAGACTACCATAGGCCAGCCAACCCGGCCACAAAGCTTGACAGGACTAATCCTTAGGTACATAGTTGGAGATAAGCGGGGTCTGAAGGCTCCATAAGTCCCGGCTCGGGGTAATTTGAAGCGCCAGCAGTTTTGCGTGGTCAGCATCCAAAAATAAGCTAAAAAAATAACGGCCAAGAAGGCTGCCTGTGTCATTCCAAAATAATGACATGCGGCGGTTTTTTATTTGCGCTGGCCTGCTTTACCTGGGAACTAAAAGGAGCGGTAAATGAGAAAGTTATTCCTGTGCAGCCTGATTCTGGCCATGGCCCTGGCGACCGCGCTACCGGCCGCGGCCCACTTCGGCATGGTTATACCCGATAAAAACATTATGGAAAGGCCCGGCGATTTGGGGCTGGAGTTCCGCTTCTGGCATCCCATGGAAAACGTCGGCATGCCCATGGCCAAGCCCAAGGCGGCGGGCGTGGCGCTGGGCGACAAAAAAACCGACCTTTTGCCCAGCCTTAAGGAAATGAAAGACGGCAAGGCGATCTGGTGGAAGGGATCCTACAAGGTCAAAAGACCCGGCGACTATATTTTCTACATGGAACCCCAACCCTACTGGGAGCCGGCTGAAGACTGCTACATTATTCATTACACCAAAACCATAATCGATGCGCTCAACGCCGAGCAGGGCTGGGACCAGCCCCTTGGCCAGAAGATTGAAATCGTGCCCTTGACCAGGCCCTATGGCCTGTGGGCCGGCAACTCCTTTACCGGCAAGGTGCTTTACAAAGGCGCGCCCCTGGCCAACGCCGACGTGGAAGTTGAGTTCTTCAACAACAGGGGCGAGGTGGAGATCCCTTCCCCTGCTTACGCGACCCAGGTGGTGCGCACTGACGCGGGTGGCGTGTTTACCTATGCCATGCCCTGGGGCGGCTGGTGGGGTTTTGCCGCTCTTACCACGGACGACGAGAAAATCAAAAAAGACGGTAAGCCCAAGAACGTGGAAGTGGGCGGCATTCTTTGGATCTATCTGCAGCCCATCAAGTAGGGCGGCAGGCGGTTATATGAATTGTTTAGCGTAACCAAGACGGCCGGCGTAAAAGGGGCTGCAATGATAAAGAGGTCAAGATGCATATTTCCGAAGGCGTTCTAAGCGCGCCGGTCCTGGGCGTTGGCGCGGCGCTTTCGGCGGTGGGCCTGGCCGTGGGCCTTAAAAAACTGGATTACGAGCGCTTGCCCCAGACCGCTATCTTGGCCGCCGGTTTTTTCGTGGCCTCCCTGGTGCATGTGCCCATCGGCCCGACCAGCGCCCATTTGATTCTTAACGGGCTTTTGGGCCTGATCTTGGGTTGGTCCGCGTTTCCGGCCATTTTCGTGGGCTTGGTGTTGCAAGCCGTGCTCTTTCAATATGGCGGACTGACCACACTGGGGGTTAACACCTTTTCCATGGCCTTTTCCGCCTTGGTTTCCTATTGGATATTTGCCCGCTGGATAAAAGCGGGAAACGCCAGAGGCGCCGCAGCTGCCTTTGGCGCCGG
>CAZDRW010000250.1:0-3289 GCA_964507555.1 uncultured Desulfarculaceae bacterium | reverse complement strand
TTTTTCACGGCAGCTGAGCTGATTATCGTGGCTCATCTGCCGATCATGGTGGTGGAGGGTTTGTTGACCGCGGCCATCGTCTCTTTTCTAGGACGGGTGCGGCCCGCTATTTTGGCCAATGGTAAGACGGGATAAGTTCAATGATTAAACTGAAAGTGGTTCAAATAGGGGTGGCTTTGGCCATATTGCTCTTGGCCATGCCGGCGGCGGCGCACAAGGTCAGCGTTTTCGGCTATGTTGAGGAGGGAATGATCCTGGGCGAGGGCTACTTTCCCGGAGGCGGCAAGGCCAAGGGGTGCCAAGTGGAGCTGCTGGACAGCGCGGGCAAGGTCCTGGCCCAGACCAAGACCGATGACCAGGGAGCGTTTAAGCTGAAGCTGCCCAAGGCCGCTCCGCCGCTGAAGCTGGTGCTAATCGCCAGCATGGGGCACCGGGGCGAATACCTTTTGACCGCCAAGGACTTGGGCTTGGGACCGACCACGCCAAAGAATACAAACCCAGCCACAGGCAAAGAAGGGCCAGCCGCCCAGCAGCAGGATAAATACGCGGGCGCGGCGGCTGCGGTAGATGCCAAGGAACTGGCAAGCATCGTGGGAAAAGCGATTGACCAGAAGCTGGCCCCCTTAACCGCGCAGCTAGCCAAAATGAACGCGCAGCGACAGATAAGCGTGACCGATATAATCGGCGGTCTGGGCTACATACTGGGTCTTCTGGGCTTGGCCGCCTATATGAAAAGCCGCAAGCAAAAATAGTCTTAAGAAATAACTGACCAGGGAAAAGCCCGGCAGGAGAAATTGTAAAAAACCTTTGGCCAATCCCAGCAATTAGGTCATAGTTCTTAAAAGGGGCGGGTTGGCCGTCCCTCATTTATTTAGGGATAAAACTTTAAATCAGCTGCATACCCTGGATTAAAAAATGCATCTGGAAACCTTTGCTCACGGACATTCCCTGTTTCACCGCATGGATCCGCGCGCCAAGCTGCTGGCTGCGGCGGCCTTCAGCATTGTTGTTGGTGTAAGCACAACACTTAGTGCGTTGTGGGCTGCACTGGCCTTAGGTATTGTGGTGTTGTTGGCGGCCCAGCTTCCCCTGCTTCCGCTGTTAAAGCGCCTGTGGGCGGTAAATCTGTTCGTCGCCTTCCTCTGGCTGGTCCTGCCCTGGCGCTTGGAACTGGGGCAAGGGTGGAACTGGAGCCTGGTCTGGGACCCCAGGGGCCTGGCCTTGGCTGCGAGAATCACCCTAAAGACCAATGCCATTGTTATGATACTTATTGGTTTATTATCAACTAGTCCCATAAACAACCTTTTTCATGCCCTGGCCCATTTGCGGGCACCGGAAAAGCTGGTGCAGCTATTTCTTTTCTTCTACCGCTACCTGCATGTGCTGCACCGGGAGTACCACAAGCTTTCTTGGGCCATCAAGGCGCGGGGATTCCAGCCGGCCAACAATTTGCATACCTACCGGACCTACGCCCACTTGGCCGGCATGGTGCTGGTTAAGAGTTACGATCGGGCTGAGAGGGTTTATCAAGCCATGCTTTGCCGCGGCTTTGACGGCACCTATTGGCTCTTGGACCATTTCCACTGGTCGAGGCGCGAGAGCCTGTTTTCAATTATTTTTGGCGCGGCGCTGGCAGGGCTTATCGCCTTGTCCCTGGGAGCGGGTCCATGGAGCTGATTAAGCTGAAGGGCGTTGATTTCGCCTATGAAGGACGCCCCCCGGTTTTCCAGGGCCTGGATTTCAGCTTGTCATCCGGGAACCGGCTGGGAATCATAGGACCCAACGGGGCAGGGAAATCCACCTTGTTCATGTTGGCCATGGGGCTTTTGACCCCAAATAAGGGCAGGGTGGAGCTATTCGGCGAGGAGCGCAAAAGCGAAAAGGACTTCCATTCCGCGCGCGTTCGCCTTGGCTACTGCTTTCAGGACCCGGACGATCAGCTATTTTCCGCAACCGTAAAAGAAGATGTGGCGTTCGGGCCTTTGAACCAAGGCAAGGGCAAGCAGGAGGCTTTGCTCTTGGTGGACCAGACCCTGGCCCGCCTGGGCCTACAGGGCTTCGAGGACAGGGTGACCTACCATCTCTCCGGTGGCGAGCGCCGTCTGGTGAGCTTGGCCACGGTGCTGGCCATGCAGCCCGAGGCGCTTTTACTGGACGAGCCTACTGCGGGATTGGATACGGAGACGGAAAAGCGCTTGGAGGAAGTGCTTAGCCAATCAAGCCTGAGCTGGGCCATCATTTCCCACGACCGGTCATTTCTGGAGCGAACCTGCACCCGGATTCTGCGCCTGCAGGATGGGCGGCTGCGTGAGATATAGGTTTGAGGCCCAAATCGCGGCAAAACATATAACTTATAGATAATAAACGAAAAAACAACAAATTATATCGTAAAACTCTCGACTTCTTTCTCAATAAGCGCTTGTATACCTAACAGATTGGGGCATTCCATTTATTCAGGAAATGCCTTGCTCACAAAGTCACCTTTACAAAAAAACCGCACAAGTAGTATTATCTGTGACAACAGGCGGCTTGGTGCCCCAAAAGTCGCGGAGTATATATAACTGTGCGTAATTCCCTTAACTTATTAAACCAGCTTAGCGATGAGCTGGAGCCTATACTTCGACTGGACGCCCCCTTGGCCCGGCAAGGCCGGCGCTTGCTTAGCGCCATGCGCCAAATTTTGGGAGCAGAAGGCGGCGCTCTTTTCGCGTGGGAGCCTGGCGGGGAACTGGTGCTTTCATCCACCCGCGGCCTTAAACCGGAGATCGCCAGGCGCCTGCGGGAAGTGGTGCAATACCCGCCAACCTGCCCGGGCGAGCCCTTGGGACGCCTGGGTTGGGTTACGGTTTCCTTGGGGAAAGGCATTAACTGCGGCTGGAACAAGCTTGACCAGCTGGTCAAGCTAATTAGCCAGGAACGGGCTCTGGTCATTTGGCCCTTGGGCTGGGTGGGCGGAAGCGGCATGCTGATCCTCACTTTCACCCAAAAGCCGCGCTTTGCCCCGGGCCTGCCCCGGGCCGCCTCCGGTCTCCTCAACCTATGGCTGTCCACCCTGCTGTTGAAAGAGCGCGCCGCCAGCCATGGCCAGGATTACCAGCGCATATTTGAAAACAGCCGCGACATGATCTATCTGTCATCGCGAGACGGCCGCTGGAAGAACGTGAACCAAGCCGGCGTGGAGATGCTGGGATACGATTCCCGCGAGGAGCTTTTAGCGGTGCCGGAAAGCGCCCAGATGGCCTACTTAAACCCCAAAGACCGCGTGGCTTTCATGTCGGCCATTGAAAAG
>CAZDRW010000249.1:0-5592 GCA_964507555.1 uncultured Desulfarculaceae bacterium | reverse complement strand
TGAGCATCACGCCTTCGCCATTTTTTTCGATCCATTTGGCCACGGGGCCGTCGGGGGTGGTGGATTCCATCAGCTCAAAGCCGACCTCGCCCACCCAATAGCGGGCCACTCTGATCTTTTCGGGCTCGTCCACATAGGGGTCGTCCGGCTGGCTCTTGCCCAGCACCGGTTCCCAAATTTCGCGGGCCTTCTCCAGGTTATTAACCGCTATGCAAATATGGTCGATCTTGTTTGTCTTCATTAACCTGCTCCCGTATATCTGGGAATGTGGAGGACAGGGAAATTGCTGTATCCCCATCGCGTTTTGCTTGCCGCCGATGGAAAGCGCCTAAAGGGGTATCTTCAATTGCGCCTAATCAATTGCTTGGCCCGGACCGATCTTGCCCAGAAGCAACGGGCAGTATGTCAAGCGACCATTTTTTTCATAGGCCAACGGACTGATGTATCCGTTGGCACTGTGCCTCCTGGTTCGGTTGTAGTCAACTTCAATATACTCGAAGACGGCACGGCGCATGTCCTGCCGGGGGGCATAGCTTTCATCCTGGATCAGTTCCACCCTTAAGGTATGGAAGAAGCTTTCGGCACAAGCGTTGTCGTAGCAGTTGCCCTTGCCTGCGCGTGCTGGCAGCCACGCTCTTTCGGTTATATGTGTCCCCCTGTTCATCAAGGTCAAAGAGATAGCCCCACGGCGGCGCTGCGGCCCTTGCGGGCGGTAAAGGCCTCTGCCGCCAATTGGATGCTGACGCCGATGCCGCCAGGCAGGATAGCCGCTACGGGGCGCGCCAAAGGTCTCCCTCTGCGCCCTGCTGCTGAATTCGCCTGTATTGCCGTGCATAAACACGTACTTCATTTCGGGCTTTTCGCGAAGTGCGCGGCGGCCTTTTTTAAATATTGCCAACTCCTCGGCCTGCTTGGCCGCACCGGCCACTCCAACCTGATCGGTCATGCCTAAAGCCTCTGTCTTGAACTAAGCCGAACAACGCCGCCTGGATGATTTCTGTTGCCGTCTTATGTAAGGGCGGGGATCACCTCCGCTCCGCAACTTAATCGCTTAACGGTGTGTCCGTCAAAAATGGGCTGGATCAAGCCATTTTAGCCTCCCTTGGCAGATAAAGCCGGTAGTCACGGATATTGACAGACAGAATGCTGCCTAGGCAATCGCAGAGGCCCCAATTTGATAAGGAACGGGGAAAAACTCTGTTACCATCCGTTTTGTAGTGTGGAAAAATAAAGATGAGCGGGTTATAACAGCATGCACAGTGCCCCGCCTTTGCAATACTAGAGTAGGAGAATGTGCTGGTGCCAGAAGAAGACCGGATATGTAAGCGTTGTTCCGTAAGAAGAGTGGATGCTCTGGTGGATGCGTATCTGCAGGCCCATGGGGACGGCGGAGAAATTTGGGTGTCACGTTTGCGTAAGGTTGACAAGCTCTGCAAGGAGCGCAGCTTTGACCAGGCAGCTCGGCTCTTGCAACCAGGTCTGGGCGAAAAGGACCTGCGCGCGCTGTGCTGGAATGTTTCATCATTTCTCAAGGATCAGGAAGTGGAAGCCATCTTGGGCATCAAGCTGGCTTGATATTTTTCTATTAATCCTGATTACATACCGCTAGCGACCCTGCCCTATTCTTGCCATTAAACACTGCATGTGATAGTTGTTTCAGAAGTACGGGTAAAGTAACGCCGCCAGAGGGAGGCCTGTGAACACACAGGAATCTGAATATGTGCACCCGCTGTCGTTAAATGACGGAGTGGTGGCTATCGATCGCTCTGGCCGCACGATGGGGTTCAACAAATCCTTTGTTGACTTGTTAGGTATAAAGATCAAACCGGGAGATTATTTCTCTCTGGAGGATTTGTTCGAGGGCCCCCAATTGGCCGCGGCCCAAGCAGCCGTGGATGCGGCCCTAGGTGGGCATCCCAGCGCCGGGCTACAGGGCCGCGTAAGGGACTGCAGCGGCCAGCGCTTTTTGTGCGAGTACAGCGCCCTGCCTTTATTCGGGGCTTCCCGGCAGGTTTTGGGGGTCATTGTAACCCTTCATGATCTGGATTTTCGTTGGATCGGCCAGGATGAATCGGACGCCAGCGAAACCCTGCCCCATCTCCCCAAGCTCGGCTACCAAACCTTGTTCGAGAGCTTGGCGGAAGGCATTTTTACCATCAACACCCGCTGGCGTATAACCAGCTTCAACCAGACCGCTGAAAAATTAACCGGCTATCACCGCGAAGAGGTTTTGGGCCGCTTTTGCTGGGATATCTTCCACTCCGACCTTTGCGAGTCGGGTTGCCCCTTGCGCACTACCTTGGAAACCGGGGTTGCCCGCATGGACCAGGATGTTCGCATGCTGTCCAAAGAGGGAAGGCGCATATCCGTGCTAACCAACACTAGCGTGGTCAGGGACCGAAGCGGGACCGTGGTAGGGGCGGTGGAGACTTTCCGCGCGATCAGCGGCCTCAACCAGAATATGGGGGATGGCTCCCTGACGGAGCACCACGTCTCGAATATCATAGGGCAGAGCCCCCAGATGCAACGGTTGTTCGCCATGCTGGACGATGTGGCCGCCAGCGAGGCCAGCGTGCTGATTACCGGTGAAAGCGGAACCGGAAAAGAGCTGGTGGCCCGGGCCCTGCACAACCGTTCCGCCCGCAAGGACGGGCCTTTCATCGCGGTCAATTGCTCAGCCCTGGCCGAGTCGCTTCTGGAATCCGAGATCTTTGGACATGAAAAGGCGGCCTTTACCGGCGCGGTTCGTTCCAAGGTGGGGCGTTTTGAACTGGCCAAAGGCGGGACCTTGTTTCTTGATGAAATCGGCGAGTTGAAACCCGAGCTTCAGATAAAGCTGTTGCGGGTCTTGGAAGAGCGCGTGTTCGAACGAGTGGGAGGCACGCGCCTATTGCAACTGGATGCCCGCATCATTGCCGCCACCAACCGCGACCTCAGCAAGGCCCTGCAAGATGGTTCCTTCCGAGAGGACTTGTATTATCGTTTACGCACCGTGCCTTTGGTAATACCCCCTTTGCGGGAGCGGGCCGCGGACATTCCATTGCTGGTGGATAACTTCATTAAAAGGCTCAATAAGTCCGCTGGCAAGGAAGTCCGTGCGGTGGACCCCAAAGTCATGAAGCGCTTCATGGCCTATGACTGGCCCGGCAATGTTCGCGAGCTGGGGAGGGTCATGGAATACGCCTTTGTGTTTATTAAGGGGCCGGTGATATTTCCTTCCCACCTGCCAGACTTGGACAGCAACCAGGATCAAGCCGAGGCATCTTCCCTCCCGCTTGCGGCGCGTGCCGGTGACTCAGACCATGAGCGGATGCGCCAGGAAGTGATTCTCGCCCTGCAGAAATGCGGCGGCCGGCGCGGCGAAGCCGCCCAACTATTAGGCATAAGCCGGACCTCGCTCTGGCGGCGTATGAAGGACTTGCGCCTGGCCTGAGCCGGATGTTTCATGTTGTTCCATTGTGTTTCAAATAATGTTGCACCGGGTGATTGGATTGAAATTACGGATTGTTGCTCAATTTAGTCCGTTTATGTTTCAGCCGAGTTCCATGATCTGAAACAGATAATTGTTTCAGATACCCCTGGGCCAGAGCGGCCTGATTTTAAATTAAATAATAAAAACAATTCATTAACACGTATGGCTCATTTATTGCTCCGTGCTGGGCAGTTGTTTATTTTTCTCGGCTAAGGAGGAAAACCATGAGTGTGGCTGCAGTCGATATAGATATTGATGAGATCATAGAGCGTTATCCCGGTAAACAGGAATATCTGATCTTTCTCCTGCAGGACATACAGGCCGCGTTCAAATACATATCTCCCGAGGCAATGGAACTGATTTGCGATCACACCGGGGTGTCTTTGAGCCAGGCCTACTCGGTGGCGACCTTTTATCAGTCTTTCAGCCTGGAACCCAAGGGAGAGCATTCCATAAAGGTATGTCTGGGTACGGCCTGCCACCTGAAGGGCGGCTCGCGCTTGGTGGATGAGATCGAACGCCGCATTCACATCGGACCGGGTGCAACCACCGAGGACCTGAAGATTTCCTTTGATACGGTGAATTGCCTGGGTTGCTGCGCCTTGAGCCCGGTTATGGTGGTGGATGATGAGTACCACAGCACAATGACCGTTAAAAAGGCGGGCAAGCTCATCGAGCAAGTGTCCAAGTCCTGAGCGCTGTGAAAAGGGAGTTTGCCAAAATGCCACAAGCAATCGTAAGCGAAGATAGACAGATTCAGAGGCTCGACTCAGCCGAGGCGCTTCTGGCCCTGCAACAGGAGCTCCGGGAGGCCCGGGACCCCGATCAGCTGGAAATTATAGTCTGCTACGGCACCGGCTGCCTGGCCAGCGGAGCCACCAAGGTGGAGCAGGCGCTGAAGGCCGCCCTGGCCCAGGCCGAGATGGACGTGAAGGTTAGGCCCCTTATCAAGACCACCGGCTGCCGTGGCTTTTGCTCCCGCGGCCCCTTGGTGGTGGTCCAGCCGGAGGGCGTCTTCTATCAAAAGGTGTCCCCGGACGACGCCGAGGATATCGTGGCCAGCTTGGCCCCGGACGCGGTCCCGGTGGAGCGGCTGCTCTACCGCGACCCAGTCAGCGACGAGCCCATCACCCACGAGGAGGACATACCCTTCTACAAGCTGCAGCACCGCCTGGTGCTGAAACGCATAGGCTCGGTGGACCCCACCGACATCTACGATAGCATCGAGGCTGGCGCCTATCAGGCCCTGGCCAAGGCGCTTTCCACCATGACCCCCGAGCAGGTGGTCACAGAGGTGGAAAAGAGCGGCATCAGGGGCCGCGGCGGAGCCGGTTTCCCCACCGGCCGCAAGTGGCGCGGCGCCCTAGCGGCCATCAAAAAGAAAGGTCGTCCGGTCTACGTGGTGGTCAACGGGGACGAAGGCGACCCTGGGGCCTTTATGGACTGCATGGTCATGGAGGGCGACCCCCACGCGGTGCTGGAAGGCCTGATCCTGGGCGCCTACGCCCTGGGCGCCGAGCAAGGCTACATATATGTCCGCGCCGAATACCCGGTGGCCATCAAGCATCTCTCCCTGGCCATGGATGAGGCCCGCCAGTTGGGGCTCTTGGGCGAGAACATCCTGGGCTCGGGCTTCTCCTTTGACGTGCGCATCAACCGCGGCGCCGGCGCCTTTGTCTGCGGCGAGTCCACCGCCCTGTTCACCTCCATAGAGGGTCGCGCCGGCGAGCCCCGGCCCAAGTACGTGCGCTCGGTGGAGGAAGGCCTCTGGGGACGGCCCACCGTGCTCAACAACGTGGAGACCTGGGCCAACATACCCCAGATCATCTTGAACGGGGGCGAGTGGTACGCTGGCCTGGGCGTGCCCAGTTCCACCGGCACCAAGGTCTTCTCCCTGGTGGGCAAGGTCAACAATGTGGGCTTGGTGGAGGTTCCCATGGGGGTGCCCCTGGTCCACATCGTGGAGGAGATCGGAGGCGGCGTGCCCGGAGGCAAGCCTTTCAAGGCGGTGCAGACCGGAGGTCCCTCGGGCGGTTGCATCCCTTACGAGTTTAAAGACACCCCGGTGGACTACGATTCCCTGACCAAGGTGGGCTCCATGATGGGCTCGGGCGGCATGA
>CAZDRW010000248.1:0-5596 GCA_964507555.1 uncultured Desulfarculaceae bacterium | reverse complement strand
CAAGGCATTGCTGGGCGGATGCAAAGACTGGCCTCCCAATAGGCAAGAGCCGTCATCTGAAATATAGAGCTCTGCCATCACTGCATATACCCCTTGTGAGCCGCCTCGGATCTTTTTGGGGACACATCTTTATTTACACCCAGTTGCAAAACCTTGTCGTAGGCTTGAGCCGCTTGATTGGACGCTCCTAGCTCCAACAGCAAATCACCCAAGAGTTCCCAAGGTCGGGCTTCTCCCTGACCGCGGGCTCCAGCTTCAACTAAATGCTCAAAGCTTGTCCAAAGCGCCGGATGCAGCTTGCTTCGGTTAAATCCTATGCTTGCTAATTGACCTTCACGTTTTAAAGCCAAGGCTGCACCAAGATGAAAGCTGACTTCACCCGGATAGCCCGACACTTGGATGCTCTGGCATACTTGGCTGTACTCAGCCTGGCATCCAGCTTGCCAAGCAGCCAGGGCCCAAGCCAGGCGCTCGCGCAGCCCGCCAAGTTCACCGGCTCTGCGCAGATGCTGCAAGGCCTCTAAAGGCCTCCCCAAGCTTAGCTCCGCCAAACCCGCGCCCAGGGCGGCGGGTCTGGGTTCGGCCCCATCGGCCGCGGCAGCGCGCAGGCGCATGGCGCCACGCAAAACCCGCCTCTGGCCTGCCTTGGCGGGCCAACGCAAACCAGCCATCAAAAGCGCCTCTCCTTCCAGCCTTAGCGCTTCACCGCCTTGCGCCCTGCAACTTGCTTGTTTGCCGGCAATTATCTTTTCAAGATGATCGGCTATTACTTGGGCCCGGTTAATCAGGCTATGCTTTTCCGCTACAATTTCCCGGCCTTGCCTACGCAATCTGCTACGCAGCCCGTGATCATTGAGCAATTGCTTTAATTTTTCTTCCAAATCGTCCGGCCCGAAATAGCAAAGGTGCTCCTGGTCAGCAAAGAACCTATCCATGCTGCCCGGCGCGGCTTCGCTCAACAAGCAACCGCCAGATGCCATGACCTCCAACGGCCTGGTGGTAACACCAGAGAAAAGGTTCTCATTAACCGTGATCTGATGGGTTGCATAAAGCTTTGCCGCTTTGGGAGTGGGAAACCAAGCTTCCTGCCTTCCGCCGCGCATTACCAAGGGAGCGATTTTGCCTATTTTTGCCAACAACGCTGAGCGCTTGGGCCTAACCATTTCGTCAACTACGCCGACAAAACAAACCCCTGGCACCTCACTGTGTTGAGGCTCAACTTCGTACAGACTCGGGTCCACGCCTACGGGCAGCCAATACGCGCCGGAGTGCACCCCTTTTAAGCGCTCAGCCTCTTCCAGTTGGTCGAAAAATGCTAAATCAAACACTTGGGCATAAGGCTCTTGCCAGAAACAGTTGAGAGGTGAATCCACTCCATAAAATGCGGTAACCGTCGGCGCCTCTGAAACACCGGTGGGTAATTGACGATTTCCCACATTATCGGTCACCAACAAGGCATCCGGCTTGAATCCCGATTTTTTTAATAAATTTTCTACTTGCGCCCAAGCAGGGTCAGGATCGGGTATATTGATATCCTCGCCAAAGCCGCAGGAAACCACCTCGTGCCCTAAAGCCCGCAAAGGCGCGGCAAATGTATCGCTTCCCATGATAAGCAGACGCAAAGTATTCTCCCTGGGTTCAACGCCTCCCATGACGCGCACTGGTATATTGCTTGGTGTGCAAGCCCCATGCCAGCCAACCACCGGCAGTATCCACATTTTACATTGTAATTTCAATTGGTTGCCATAGTCGCCCCGGTTTGGCTCGATCATCGGCAAATACTGCCCGGAACCCAGTGGGCAAACTGCGGTAGGCTTTTATCCACAAACATATCGTGATTAAAGTTTAGAAAATGGGCTTTGGGGAATTTAGAAATTGCCGCCAGTGGCCGATCAAGCTTTGTAAACACGCTCGCCGGTCAAGGGGCCGCCTGCACCCGTCTGGTTATAGGCGCGTTTAGCGGTTCCATAAAAGGACGCCTGCTGGCCGGCGCTGGATTGGATGGTTTCGCCGTCTGCCGGCGAGGATCCCTGATCGACCAGCAATGAGGCTAGTTGCTGGCGTTTAAGGACTTCAGCGAAGCTTGGGGGAGGCGGGTTTAGCACCCTGGCAGGTAGGGCTGTTTCGAGTTTTGAGTTCCTAAAGTCCCTTGGAGCCGGGCGGGAATCCTCCACCTCGAGACGTCGCCAGGTAAAGTCCAGGCTGAAAAGTCTGGTGGTGAGGGATAAGGTATGGCTGGTTAAGGAGAAACCTTTGCTCTTTCCTTCAGAGGCAAGGTTTTCACCTGTTCCACCCTTATTGTCGGCAAGGAGCGCCGACACTGGCGGCCAGGATGGGGCATCGGCGATCATGTCATGCCACTCCATGGCTAATAAGCCGAACTCTCTGATAAAATTATATATCAATCATTCATGGCTGGCAAGGTTCCTGCGTATATGAAAATTTGACCTGGACCCTAAAAAAAGATAAAGTTTGGTTGTGGCGGTGCCGATGAACCTTATGAAGGGAAGTATAGGCATATGGCCATCACCTCTTACCAGGTTCAGAACATCCTCCGGACTTACGCCAAGCAGCTAAGCCGGGGGCAGCGACTGGCCAGAAGCCGGTCGGCCAAAGAACCTGCGCCCAATGACCAGGTGAATATCAGCATCGAGGCCCGGCGCAAGCAGGTGATAGAAAAAATTACCTCCGAGATTGTGGCTAATCTGGGTTCCCGGTTACCCGGTTCCGGACAGGGATTGGGTGGAGTTGAAGACCAGGCCCTGGCCCAACTTTCCCAGGAGTATGGCAAGAATCTTGATGTAAAAGCGGACGAATCTTCAGGGCGTTTGATGTTCAGGGTCGTTGACCAGCAAAAGGGAGATATGGTTCAGGAGTTGGATCCGCAGGAATCGGCAAGGCTGCAAGAAAGGCTCTATGCCCTTACTCAAGATATTATAGATAGAAACATGGTTTAGGGGCGGGAGACCCACTGAACCTGGAATCCAGGCATCGCCTAATTGGGTGTTAGCATAAGGAAGGCAGATCATGTTGATCAAAGACGCCTTGGGAATTGGCAACAAAACGGTGGATGGGCGCGACCGCGCCCCTGAGGCTGGCCGCTCCAGGGAAAAACCTGTCAGCCAGTCGGGGGCCGAGGCCCAGGCTGCTGCTTCCGACCGGGTGGAACTCTCGGGGCGTAGCCGCGAAATGGCAAAGGCTCATGAAGCCGTTGCGGCCGCTCCGGAGGTGCGCCAGCAAAAGGTGGAAGAGATCAAAGCAAGCATTGCCAACGGCCAGTACGAGGTGGACGCCGACCAGGTGGCTCAAAAGATGATTGTCAATTTTTTGGAAGAAATCATCTAGATTAGCCGCCGCGGCACACTTACTTCCGCCTGAGTGAAGCAAACGCCGATTACCCCAAGCCGACAAATAAAATCATAAACAGGCAGACCGCGTCCAACGGCCTGCCTGCTTGATTTTAGTCACCGAAACCTAAAATAATATGGCTACTTATTTTCGGACACTCCGGAAGACGCCAACGGGTGCTGTACTGAATATTTGGCGTCGTCGAGAATAATCTGGGCCGCCTGGCGGTTGGCCAGGTTGATCACAAGCGGTGCCTTGAGGTTGGCGGTCATCTGGTCAGGCTTGCCGGCGGGAATGGTCACCACCACCCAGACTTGAATTTGGCTGGGGTCTTCCACCGCTAAAAGCTTGGTTTCGGCGTTGCTCAAGGTGAACTTGTATTGCGGATCAAAAATCAGCGGGTTCACCACGACAAAGGCCAGTTCTGACGCTTCTAGAGATTGCAGCCAGAAAAACGGCGAGTCTTCTCGGTGTCGAATCAGCACATAACGCCGAAGCTGAGGGAAGCCGATCATGCCCTGAGGCAGCGTGATCACCCGGTCTGCCGGGACCTCCACTTCTCCAAAGCGGGAGGACTTGACCGTTAGCTTGGTTTGGGCGTCTGACTCAGGCATTTTCGCCCTTCCCCTTCAGCAAACCGCTCAAAACATCCAGGTCGTTGGCCTGGGCCGCTGTAGCCTGCTCGTTGGCCTCCTTAATTTTCAAAAAAATCTCCATGCGATGGATAGGCATTTCCGCCGGAGCTTCAATACCGAGGCGCACTTGCCGGCCCTTGATGTCCATCACGCTGACAGTGACTGAACCGTCACCGATGGTGATGCTCTCGCCAACCTTCCTGGTTAGGATAAGCAACTATCCTGTCCCTTCCCTGGGGCCCCTTTGGGACCTAGCCAAAACACAGCCGCCCATCCTCCATCCGGGATAGGCCCCGTGCCGTATTTGCGGCCCGCGCCCTTTTTATGGCCTCAGGTCTTTTCGGGCCTAGAGGTAATCCGCCAAGCTTTTGCTCGAAATGAACGCCGTTGACTGCAGGGTGGCTTGATACAAGACGTCAAAGGTTTTAAGCTCGGTCGCCACCTTGCTCACATCGATGTCTTGAGTCTGCGACAAGCGTTCATTAAGGCGCAAGTTGTCGCCGCCCAAGAGGTTCTCTCTGACATCGAGGCGGTTAAGCCGCGCGCCTGCGTCAGCGCTGTATCTTAGCAGGTTGGACTGGGCGCTTTCAAGCATGTCCAAAGCCTGGTCCAAAAGAGCCTGGCTTTCTTCTTGGCCGGTATTGTACTGCTGCAAGCTAAGTCTATGATAATCACCGTCATCCACGGTGCCGCCCGCGCTCAAGTAAAAACTGGTGTCCTTTTCCCCGTCGCCGTCCAAGTCCAGGTCGATCGGGTTACGATCGCCGGTTCCGGGGATGTTGACCACCTGGTACTCGCGCACACCCGCCCCGGTAGTGTAAGTCACCGTCATGGTAAGCGGTGGGGGCCCGGCGTAGCCATCGGGATCGGTGTTGGCCGGATAAAAAGTCGGCGAGTAATAAGTGCCGGCGGGCAGCGGCGCTATACCGTCCCAAACAGCGATGTTCGGCGGAGGATCGGTCGGCGCGGGCAGGATATCCTCGCTGACGAAGCTCATGTTGGCCACATAGGCCTGGATGGGATCGCCAGTTACCGGATCGTTAAAGGTGGCCGTGGCCTCGGAGCCGGTGCCGTCGATGTTTACCGTGCCGCCGTCGGTCCATACGCCTCCGTTGTCCCAAGCCACCCGCAACACCATGGGACTGCCCGCCTCTGGGATGCCTGAATATTGATCGTTAGGAGGCGTTGCATCCAGATAAAATCGGAAATCCCGGGCGCCCAAGGTGGCGTCGTCCAGGGTAGCCGAGCTCAAAGAAACCGGGGCGCCTACGTTAAACTCCAGGTCCCATACCTGGAGATCGTTCCAATAATCCTTCTGCTCCTCATACTTGGGAATGGTGTTCGCCGGGTTGGAGGGATCAGGAATTACCAGGTCCTGCCAAGCCCCGTCCACGCGCACCAGGGCTGAGCTGGATGGCGTGTTGGGATTATTAACTTGCAATGGATTGGTGGCGCTCAGCCCATTGGGCACCGCCTGGAAGTAAGTCTGCTCGGTAGGGTCCTTCTCCAGGGAATCAGCCCACTGGGTCATGAGATCCAAAATATTCTTGCGGTAACCGCTGCTCAAACCCTCGGGCCGGAAGATCTCGTCCAGGTTGTAGTTGTACTGCATC